>CAKPJK010000031.1 GCA_934162615.1 uncultured Clostridia bacterium | reverse complement strand
TATTTAAACAAGAAAGACACCACAAACGAATTTATGAAGAAAAACTTTAAATGGCTTGTGTTATTTATTGCATTAATCGGATTTTTAGCATTAGCAGAAGATGTATTCAATAAAGAAATAATGAATGGAGATATAATTGGCTACAAAATAATATCAACATTTTTAATATCAGATTTTGCAACACCAATAGCCAAATTTATCACAAACTTTGGTGGTGCGATATTTTTAATTACATTAACAGTAATACTATTTGTATTAATAAAAAATAAAAAAATAGGGCTATCTATATTTTCAAATTTGGTAATAATTACGGTATTAAATCAACTACTAAAAAGAATATTACAAAGACCACGTCCTACAGAATTTAGAATAATCGAAGAAACAGGTTATAGTTTTCCATCAGGTCATTCTATGGTAAGTATGGCATTTTATGGATATCTAATATATTTAATTTATAAATATGTAAAAAATAAATATGTTAAATGGATTTCGATTGTGCTTTTGAGTGTTTTGATTTGTTCTATTGGTGTAAGTAGAATTTATTTAGGTGTTCATTATACAAGTGATGTTTTAGGCGGATTTTTAGTATCAATTTCTTATTTGATTTTATTTATAAGTACAGTCAATAAATTTTTTATTGAAAAAGATTAAGATAATAACAAATAAAAACAGTAACTAAAAACGACAAATTAAGAAAGCAAAACGCTTTCTTTTTTTGATTATTTATGATAAAATGTAAAAACAATAACGTATAATTTAAAATAAAAAGAAGGTAATAAAAATGAAATTAAATATAGTAATGGTAGAACCAGAAATACCACAAAATACTGGGAATATAGCAAGAACATGTGCAATAACAGGAGCCAAACTACACCTAGTACACCCACTAGGATTTAAAATAGACGAAAAATCAGTCAAAAGAGCAGGTCTAGACTATTGGGACAAGTTAGACATAGAAGAACATAAATCGTTAGAAGATTTTTTAAATAAATACAAACCAGAAAAAAACAATATGTTTTTTGCAACAACAAAAGGAACTACAAAATATACAGACATAGACTATTCAACAATGGACGAAGTATTTGTATTATATGGAAAAGAAACAAAAGGGTTACCAGAACCTTTATTGGAAAAATATTTGGATGAAAAAACAATAAGAATACCAATGTTACCAACTTTAAGGTCATTGAATTTGTCAAATTCAGTTGCAATTATCACATATGAAATTTTGAGACAACATAATTTTGAAGATTTGCAAGAAACAAGTACATATTTTTGTGATAAAATATAAAACAAAAGAAAAATATAGAATATGTGCGAAAGGCATTTTCTTAAGTAGAATAAAAATTTTAGCAATGGGAGCAAATTATGGAAAAAATATACAAGGAACCAAACAAATCAGAAACAGAAACAACAATAAATGTATTATATAGTGAAAATATGCTATCAATATATACAAACAAAGTGAATTTGCAAAAACAGCTCAACAAATTATTAGGAGCTCCTACTAAAGAAGACAAAATTAAAAGAAGTATTGCAGGAAGTAGATGGAATATTTCATTAGATGATAAAACCAAAATACAAAAAATAATTCTAAAAGCCAATATATATGAATTGTAATCTAAAAATCAAATTTATAATATAGACAATAAATGGCAAAAAGTAAAGACAAATAAAATCGTAGAATAATTATAAGATAAAATGGAAAAATAAAATTATAAAAATCAGAAAAAAGGAAGAAGATTGCAATGGATAAAAAATTAATTGCATTAGATTTAGATGGAACACTATTAAATAGCGACGGAATAGTAAGTGAAGCAACCAAAGCACATTTACAAAAATTAAAAGAACAAGGGCATATTGTAA
This sequence comes from uncultured Clostridia bacterium, assembly GCA_934162615.1. Taxonomy (GTDB): domain Bacteria; phylum Bacillota; class Clostridia; order TANB77; family CAG-508; genus CAG-269. Next base: position 12,719 of record CAKPJK010000031.1, on the reverse strand, counting down.
CAATAGCAACAGGTAGAATTTTAAATAGAGCTCTTGTTGGAACAGATGGAGCAGAATTTGCAAACTATATTGTTAGTGATGCAGGAGCAGCAGTTTTTAAAAATAATGGAATAAACAAAGAGTGGGAAGAAGTATACGCACAGGCATTGTCAAAAGATACTGTTAAAAATATTTCTTCTTATTATGACAAGGATAAATTTATGACTATAAATATATGTGATAGAAATAAGATACATCACTATGATCAGACTGTTAATATAACTGAATTTTTAGAAAATGTAGATGAAATAATACATGTATCAGTAACATTTATAAATAATGAATTTGTAGAAGGATATTTAAAAATATATACAGAAAAATTTCCTAATTTAAAAGTAGAGGTTATGCAAGATAGTTTTGGTGAAGTTAAATGGCTAGAAATCGCTCAAAAAGGTGTTGAAAAATATAAGGGAATAACAGAAGTTGCAAAACTAGAAGAAATTTCAAATGAAAATATTATTGCATTTGGCGATGGATTAAATGATGTTGAAATGCTTAGAAAATGTGGTGTTGGTGTTGCTATGAAAAATGCTTTACCAGAAGTTAAAGAACAAGCAGATTATATTACTTCTAAAACAAATAATGAAAATGGAGTTTTAGAATTTTTAAAAGAATATTTAGTTGAGATATAATTTTATTATATAATATAAAAACGAAAGGAAAAATAAAAATGAAAGATATAAGAATAGAAAAATTAGCACACAATTTATTAACATACTCAATAGACTTAAAAGAAAACGACAACATACTAATAGAGGTATTAGGAGAAGACGGGATACCATTAGCGAAAGAACTTATGAGACAAGCAGAACAAATGAAAGCAAAACCATATTTTAATATAGTAAATTACGAACTATTAAGGATAATGTTAGAAAACGCAACAGAAGAACAAATCAAACTATATGGAAAACACGATGAAGCAAGAATGAAAGATATGGATGCATATATAGGAATAAGAGCAACATCAAACACATCAGAACTATCAAAAATAGATAGCAAAATAATGAATATGTACAACAAATATTACACAGTACCTGTACACTTTGAAGAAAGAGTAAAAAGAACAAAGTGGTGTATATTAAGATATCCAAATAATTCGATGGCACAAATGAGCAAAATGACATTAGAAGAATTTGAAGATTTTTATTTCAATGTATGTAATTTAGACTATTCAAAAATGTCAAAAGCAATGGATAATTTAAAAGATCTAATGAATAAAACAGATAAAGTACATATTGTAGGACCTGGTACAGATTTAACATTTAGCATAAAAGGAATATCAGCAGAAAAATACATGGGAACATTCAATATTCCAGACGGAGAAGTGGCATCCGCTCCTGTAAAAGAAAGTGTAAATGGATTTATCACATACAATACTGAAACAACATATAATGGATATACATTTAATAATATAAGATTTGAATTTGAAAATGGAAAAATAGTAAAAGCAACAGCAAATAATACAGAAATGATAAATAAAATATTAGACACTGATGATGGTGCACGTTATATTGGCGAATTTGCATTTGGACTAAATCCATATGTAGAAAGACCAATTGGAGACACACTATTTGACGAAAAAATAAAAGGAAGTTTTCACTTTACACCAGGAGATGCCTTAGAAGAAAGTGACAATGGAAATAGATCAAGTATTCATTGGGATATAGTAAATATTCAAAGAAAAGAATATGGCGGAGGAGAAATATATTTTGATGATGTCCTAATCAGAAAAGATGGAATATTTGTATTACCAGAATTACAAGTACTAAACCCAGAAAATTTAATATAGGAAGGTAGAAATGAGGCCAATATTAATATATATATGTTCAAAAATAAATAAAGAAAATAATGAAATATCAATTCAGCAAGTTAACAATTATAAGTATCCGTTTGAAAACTATTATCAAGAAATTGAAAAAATAAAAAAAGTAAAAAATAAAGAAGATATAGAAATATATTGTATATTAGGCAACAAAGAAGAAATCTCAAGAATCGAAAAACAGACAAGACAAAATATAGAAGAAATATATCGTATAATATTAAAAAATGGTGTAAAAGAGATATATAAACATATAAAAAGTACAATAAAAAACGACATACAAAGATTTATAGAATATTATATTGAGAACACTGTAAAAAAAGATGAAATAAAATATCCGTTAACAGTAAAATATCAAATAGATGATATGGAATTATTGTGTTTTTATAATTTGAAAAATCCAGAAGAAAATAAGAAAAAATATATAGATTCAGCAATTCAATTATTTCTAGAAAAAGAACAACCATATTTTTCAGGAAAACAAATAATGTTACAATCATTTGCATTGCAAAATATAAAAGGCAGAAAAATTCTAGCTATAATGCCTGAAAGAAATAATTTGGGATGGTATGCACTATTAGAAGGAGGATACAAACTACCAATTGATGTGCAAAATACATATGAATTAGAAAAAATATCATTTAGGGACATACAAATGCCTACAAACTATGACTTGAATAGTATCATAGAACAATCATGTTATGCATATGGAAAGTATTATATGCCAAATACTACATATGAAGAATGGGAAGAAGTATTTTTATATGCATTAGCCACATTAAAAATAGAATACACAAAAGAAAATTTGAATAAAATAATAGAAGAATTTCACAAATTTATAGAAGAAGAAATTTGCGAGTACATATTAGCAGAAACATTTATAGATAAAGACGACTTTCTAAAAGAAACGATTTTAAAAATAGAAGAAATAAGAAAATATTTAGAAGGAGTAGAAGATATAGGAATTTCTAGAAATACACTATTACAAGTAAAAAATAGATATGCATATTTGCCAATGATATATGAATTGATATCAAAAATATATCCTGAAGAAGTTAAAAATAGATATACAACTAGGCAATTTAAAAATGAAGAATGGAAAAACTTAATAAAAGATTTAGAAGAAGGCACAAATTATGAAAAAGGTATTCATTTAGAAGAAATCGCAAACTATTTTATAGAATGTATAAAAGGACTAAATGTAAGTGCAAGAAGAAAAAAACTAGAAAATCAAGAAATTGATTTATGCTGTTATAATGTATCAGAAAATGGCCTTTTATGGAAACTAGGAACTATTGTACTAGTTGAATGCAAAAATTATAAAAATCCGGTAGAAACAAAAGAAATTAGAAGTATGATATATTTAATGGAAGCAAAAGGAGTAAATACATTTATTTTATTTGCCAGAAATGGCGTTACATCAGGAGCTAAAACAGAAATTCGAAAACAACTAATTTATGAAAGAAACATAATTGTAATAGATGAAAAAGACTTACAAAGAATAAAAGAAAATATTAAACCACTACAAATACTAGAAGAAAAAATGGCAGAACAAGATGATGAAGATTACGTTTTGCTATAAAAGGAGAAAAAAATGATATACGAATTTGAAGTACCAGGAAAAGTAATAGGAAAAGGAAGACCAAGGCTAAACTCATATACAGGAGTAGTTTATACACCAACAAGAACAAAAGACTATGAATCATTAGTAGAACAATATTTTTTACTAAAATATCCACGATTTAAGGCTTTAGAAGGAAGAATAAAAGTAAGTATAATAGCATATTTTTCAATACCAAAAACAACAAAAAAAGCAGACATAAACGAAATGTTAGAAAACAATATAAGTCCAACTAAAAAACCTGATATAGACAACATTGTAAAATCAATTTTAGACAGTATGAATAAATTTGCTTTTAAAGATGATAATCAAATTACAAAATTAGAAGTAGAAAAGAAATATGCTATAGAAGATAAAGTGTATGTAAAAATAGAAGAATACTAAAATACTATTAGTATTCTTTTGTTATATTGCACAGAAATTTGCTTTGCAAATTTCACACACGAACAAAAAGCCGTGGACTTCAAAATGCTTTAATAAGAACAAAAGTTATTAATGTATGCTTTACATCTGTTGTTAAAAAATATTTTAAAATAAAGGAGGCAATATGAAAGAAATACCTTACAATAGAAACAATGTCATAGAATATGCCAGGAAATGGACATATGGAAGAAATCCACAATATTACAATTTTGATAATGTAGGAGGAGACTGTACAAGTTTTGCATCACAGTGCATATATGCAGGCTCAAAAGTAATGAACTATTCAAAACAAAATGGATGGTATTATATTAACGGAAACAACAAATCACCATCATGGAGTGGTGTAGAATTCTTACATAATTTTTTAACTCAAAATAAATTAGTAGGTCCATATGGGAATGAAGTAGGACAGGATAAAATAGAATTAGGAGATATAGCACAACTTTCATTTGATGGAAATAAATTTTCACATAGTTTAGTCATAGTAAAAATAGAAGAGAACAAAGATTTAAATCAAGTATTTATTAGTTCACATACATTTGATTCGTTTAATAAAAGAATATCAGAATATAATTATGAAAAAATAAGATTTATACACATTGGAGGAGTAAGAAAAAAATAAAAGAATAGACTGTAATGAAATAAAATGTCTATTTTTACTGTTATGTCCCAATAGAACTGTCCCAAAAAGGACACAAAATGACATAAAAGACAAACAATATGTATAAACATTATATAGAAAGGGGATGTTGTATGGAAATTATTAGTATAAGAAAGAAAACAATGTTTAAAGTAAGCAGTGCAATATTGTTTGTTATGGTAATATGTATATTTACACAGTCATTTGGAATGCAGCATTACTACAAAGTTGATTTTTCAACAGGTTTAGTAACAGCAACAACTTTAAATGTTAGAAGTGGCCCAGGGGTTAATTACAACATAGTAGCAACAGTCAAGAAAAATGAATACATAAGAGTATTTGCAGGAGTCGGGGATTGGTATATCGTTCAGGTTGAAGGTGATTATGTAGGAACAGTAAGCAAAAAATATGTAAAAGCAATTTATCCAAATTCTAGCGGAGGAACAACATCAGGAAGCACAAGTTCAGGAAGCACATCAAACACAAGTACAATGAGTAGTGATGAAAAGGAAGTTTTTGATTTAATAAACAAACAAAGAACTAATAATGGATTAACTGCATTGAAAATGGATTCTGAAGTTTTAAATGTTGCAAGAATCAAAGCAAAAGATATGGTAGACAATAATTACTTCTCACATAATTCACCAACTTATGGTTCTCCATTTGATATGTTAAATAGTTTTAAAGTATCATATAAAACTGCAGGTGAAAATATTGCAGGAAATTCAAGTAATAGTGCAGCAGTTACAACCTGGATGAATTCATCTGGACATAAGGCGAATATTTTAAATTCTTCTTTTAACTATACAGGTATAGGAGTTGTTAAAAGTAACAAATATGGGAAGGTATATGTACAAATTTTCATAGGAAAATAATAAATGTCCCATTTGAAACCTATGTCTCAAACAGAACCGTCCCCAAAGAGGCATCATACAATATGATAGGTGATGTAAATGAAAAAAATAATAAAAAGTCTATATGAAGACGCAAAAAATATAAAAGAAAAAGACCCAGCGTGTAGAAATGTATTTGAAGCAATAATATTGTATCCAGGTTTTCATGCTATATTTTTCCATAGAATCGCACACTTTTTATATAACAAAAGACTATATTTTTTAGCAAGACTGATATCTCAAATTGCAAGGCATATTACAGGAATAGAAATACATCCAGGTGCAAAAATTGGAAGAAGGCTTTTAATTGATCATGGAATGGGAGTTGTAATAGGAGAAACCGCAACAATAGGAAATGACTGTACAATATATCATAATAGTACACTAGGAGGAACCGGAAAGGATAAATATAAAAGACACCCTGATATTGGAAATAATGTGATGGTAGGTTCTGGAGCAAAAGTTTTGGGACCAATAAAGATTGGTAATAACGTAAAAATAGGTGCAAATAGCGTAGTATTAAAAAACATTCCAGATAATGTAACAGTTGTACGGAGTACCACGGCAAATGTATTATTAAGAACTGTACTCAAATGGATGGCTAAATAAACGAATAAGACAGAGTGTATAAGTAAAAGTATAAATAGCAAAAAAACACTTGTCTTTTTAGCCTAAAAATGATAAAATGTAGAAAAATTGATATAATCGGAGGGTACAATAAAAAATGTATGAAAGAAGCGCAATAGTTTTAGAAAAAAATTTTAACACAATATTAGGATTTGATAAAAAACCAAATCTAAAAACAATATACAAAGATTATAAAGAAATAACAGAAGAAATACAAAAGTACCAGTCAATGTTAGAGGAAGAAGACAAAATAATAAATGAATTTGATGATGTGGCTAACAATATAAGACTAATTCAACAAGAACAGAAAAAAATATACAAATCAAACATTAAATTAGAAGAAGAAAGAAATCAATTTTTTGACAATTTAGAAGAAGAACCTGATATAATTGAGAGAAAACTAATCAAAATTGAAAATAATATCTTGGAAAATAATAAAAAACTTGAGGAATTAAGAAAAAGCTATGTAACAGCAATTACAGAATTTGCACAAAAACAACAAGATAGAAATATATGCTCAAAAAATAGAAGAGCAGAAGAAAAAAGACATCTTCAACTTATAGAAAAAATCACAAACGATTTTAATGATGCAGACAAAGGAATGGTAAAAGAAATAAAAGACTTCATAAGTACAGAAAATACTAATATAAAAAAAGAAATACAAGATATAATGATAGACAATGGTAAAGATGAAAGAATACCATTTAATAATGAAGTAATAGAAAATGCTGTAGAAATAAGAAATAAAATAGCTATAAGAGAAGCCGAATGCTTTATGTCTGCATATGAAAAAACAAGAAGACTATTAACGGAGTTAAATAATGATGACATAAAAATAGATAAATACGCAAAAAATGTGCGTGACATAAGTGTAAAATTAGCTTATCTTAAAGCTATGAAATTATATATTGTGAGTTTTCTTGATAATGAAAGAATGGCAACAATGAATGGTACAAAAATTCATAAAAAATTAATGTCAGAGGCTTGTGAAAACTTCAAAGTAGATATAGAACAATTTGAAAAATTATTCGAATTAATATTAAGAGAAATAACAAATAAATCAAGTAAGAAAGCCTACAAAGAGCTATACAATAAAGAATATTTAAAAAATATAGAAGACAAAGAAAAGAACTTTGAAGAAGAAGTAAACAATATAAAAATAAATGTAGGAGCAGTTGTAAATTCTAATTATTGGAGAATTGATGAAATAAAAAATATTTATAATGTATTCCAAACAGAAGTCAGTGAAAAATTTGGAAAAGATTTATCAGAGTTTAAACTAGAGGATAATGAGGAAAACATGGAAAATATTGAAAAAACAGAGATAGATGAAATAGAAGACGATATATTCAAGACCAAGGTTGATGATGAAGATGCAGAATATGTTGAAGAATTTGAATTTGATGACGACGGTGATTTTGAAGAAGAGTATGAGGAAGACGAATACGAAGATGAATATGATGATGACACTGATGATGAATACTTTGACGACGATGATGACCTAGAAGATTCAGAAGATGAAGATTGCGGTGATGAAGAATATGAAGATGATTTCGAAGATGAGTATGATGACATCGACGAATTTGATGATGACTATGATGATGAAGATGATGAAGATGATGAAGATGATGAAGATGATGACTATGATTATAACGACGAAGACGACGAAGATGAAGAAAAAGTAGAACATCAAAAATCAAAAAAAGAAGGTAATCCAGCTGGTAAACATGCCAAGAAAACAGATACAAAGAAAGGATTATTCAATAAATTATTCAAAGATAAAAAAGACTAGTAAAAGGAAAGATAAAAATGTATTTAATTGTAGGATTAGGAAATCCAGAAAATGAATATGTACACACAAGGCATAATATGGGGTTTGATACAATAAATGAATTGGCCCAAAACAATGGTATGACTATAACAAAATCAAAATTTAAATCGCTATATGAAACAGGAATAATTCAAGGAAAAAAAGTAATACTATTAAAACCACAAACCTATATGAATCTAAGTGGACAAGCGATAAAAGAAGTTGTTGATTTTTTTAATATAAAACCAGAAGAAATACTTGTTATATATGATGACATAGACATAGAAAAAGGACAAATAAAATTGAGAAAAAAAGGTGGAGCGGGTTCACACAATGGAATGAAATCAGTTGTTCAAGAATTACAAACAACAGAATTTCCAAGAATCAGAGTTGGAATAGGACAACCTGAATACAAAAGTGACATGATTAATTATGTTATTGGAAAAGTGCCAGAAGAAGAACAAAAAATACTACAAGAAGGAACGCACAAAGCAGCCGAAGCTGTAGAAGAAGTATTAAAAAACGGAATAGATATTGCAATGAACAAATTTAATTAGAAGGGAAAACAAAATGCAAGAGATATTAATTAACAAAAGTCAAGAACAAAAAGAAATAGCTCTAGTAGAAAATGGTAAATTAGTAGAATACTACATTGACGAACAAAATGCTAGAAAAGAAGGAAATATATATGTAGGTATTGTTGAAGATATTATAAAAGGAATGCAATCAGCATTTGTTAATATTGGAACTGAAAAAAACAGTTTTATACATTTAAAAGATATTCTAGATAAAATAGACGAAAGCAAAGAACATAAAGATCCTAAAGTTGAAATAAGTCAGGTAATAAAAAAAGGACAAAAACTTCTTGTACAAGTGAAAAAGGACAGTAACATGTTAAAGGGAGCAAGAGTTTCAACACACATTAATCTGCCAGGTAAGTATATAGCATTAATGCCAAACACAGATATAATAACAATATCACAAAAAATAGAGGACAAGGAAGAACAAAAAAGGCTTATAAATTTAGTTAAAGAAAATATAGGTGATGGAAATGGTGCAATAATAAGAACATCAGCATTAGGAAAAGAAAAAGAAATTATAGAAGATATAAAAAGGATTGAAAATAAGTGGATAACTATAAAGGAAAAATTTGAAAAATATAATTCAAACAAACCAAAGTTAATTGAAAAAGCTGATGGAATTATACAAAAGATGATATTGGACTTGCCAGAAGGTGACATAAAGAAAATTAGTGTTAATGATAAGAATGAATATGAAAAGTTATTAAAAATAAAAGAAGATAACAATTATTTTAAGAACATAGATATAGTTTTAAATGAAGAGGACATTTTTAATATTTATAATATAAAAAAAGAAATAGAAAAACTAGAAAATAGAAAGATTTGGCTAAAATGTGGAGGATTTATCACTATAGATAAAACAGAAGCACTAACAGCAATTGACGTAAACACAGGAAAATATACGGGAACAAAAAATGTAGAACAAACAATTTACAAAGTTAATGAAGAAGCAACAATAGAAATAGCAAGGCAACTACGACTTCATGACATTGGCGGTATTATAATAATAGATTACATTGACATGAAAAGTGAAAACAATAAAGAAAAAATAGAAAAATTATTAAAAGAATGCCTAAAAAAAGACAGAACAAAAACGCAAGTAGAAGGTTTTACAAAATTGAATTTAATGGAATTAACAAGAAAACATATATGTAGTCATAAAGAATAATATAAAAAATGAAAAATATTAAGAATATGAAAATATGAAAATATGAATATTAGGGACTTTAAGGAGTGTCCCTTAATCCCGTTATAAAGGGATTTTAAGGAACGTCCCTAAATCCCTTCCGGGAGGAAAAAATGAAGGTAGGATTTATATCACTAGGATGTAGCAAAAATTTAATAGACACAGAAGTAGCAATTGGACTATTTAAAGACAACCATTATGAAATTGTAAACAATCCAAATGATGCAGAAATATTAGTAGTAAATACATGTGGATTTATAGAATCTGCAAAAGAAGAAGCAATAAACACAATTTTAGAAATGGCAGAATATAAAAAGAAAAAGTGTAAGTATCTAATAGCAATGGGATGCTTGGTACAAAGATATTATGATGACCTTGTAAAACTATTACCAGAAGTAGATTTGTTTATAAAAATAGATGAATATAACAAATTATGGGAGAAAATAGAAGACTTAATAAAAAGAGACATAGTTGAAAAATCAAAAACAAAAACTAGTAACAAGATATCAGAAATTAAACCACTTCCAATGCCAACATATAATGAATTTATGGAAAGAGTTGTTACAACAGGAAAAAATTATGCATATTTAAAAATAGGAGAAGGATGTAGCAACAAATGTACATATTGTGCAATTCCGTACATAAGAGGTCCATTTGTTAGTAGAAAAATGGAAGACATTTTAGACGAAGCGGAAATGCTTGCAAAAAAAGGAATAAAAGAAATAATTGTAATTGCACAAGATACAACAAAATATGGTGTTGACATATATGGAGAAAGCAAACTTGCAGAATTATTAGAAAAACTAAGTAAGGTAAAAGGAATAGAATGGATTAGATTCTTATATTCCTATCCAGAAGGAATTACAGACAAATTAATAAATGTTGTATCAACTAATGACAAAATTGCAAAATATTTTGATATTCCAATTCAACATATATCAAATTCAATATTAAAAAAAATGAATAGAAGAACAAGCAAAGAAGACGTTACAAAAATAATAGAAAAAATAAGAAAAGAAGTACCAGACGTAACATTAAGAACAAGTTTAATTGTTGGTTTCCCAGGTGAAACAAAAGAGAATTTTGAAGAACTATTAGAATTTGTAAAAAATACAAAATTCGATAAGTTAGGAACATTTATGTATTCAAAAGAAGAGGGAACACCTGCTGCAAAACTTTCTAACCAAATACATGGCAATACAAAGAAGGCAAGGTATAACAGAATTATGGAAGTCCAACAAGAAATTTCAAAAGAAATATTAACAAATAAAATTGGAAAAACTTATAAAGTTTTAGTAGAAGATATGTCTTTTGATGGAAAATATTTTATAGGCAGAACGATGCAAGATGTACCTGAAGAAGATGGACTTGTTTATATCAAAAACAATAAGGATTTAGATGAAAATACAATATTAAACAATTTTGTGAACTGTGAAATAATAGAAGTAAGCAATTATGATTTAATTGGAAAAATACAAAAATAAAATTCTAATACATAAATAAAAGAACCAGTAAATAAATTTATTATTTGTTTATTGGTTCTTTTAAATATAAAAAAATTACTGGTTTTTCATGTGTTGTAACATTCTTCTTTCGGCATCTTTTTTAGCGATATCTTCACGTTTATCATAAAGTTTTTTACCTTTACCAATACCAAGTTCAACCTTAACTAAACTTCCTTTAAAATACATATTTAAAGGAACAAGACTACAACCTTTTTGCTTAGTCATAACAATTAATTTATTAATTTCACGTCTATTCAATAACAACTTTCTATCACGTAAAGGATCTTTATTAAAGATATTTCCATGTTCATAAGGACTAATATGTAACCCAACAATATAAACTTCATTATTTTTTATAATAGCATAGCTATCTTTTAAATTTGCTTTTCCATTTCTTATTGATTTAATTTCTGTACCTGAAAGTACAATACCTGCTTCTAATTTATTTTCTATATTATAATTATGAAAAGCAGTAGGATTCTTTGCTATTAATTTATCATTAGACATCATGTATACCTCAATTCTATATAATAATTTATTTATCACAATTTTAAAATCAAATCCAACAATACAAATGTGTACTTGATTTATATAATAAGAGTATAACACGAATAAAGAAAAACTGCAAATAAATCCTACTAAATATTATTCATCATCATCATTGTCGTTGTTACGTTTACGTCCAGCATTAGTAAATTGCATAGAATAATACCATACAACTGCAATAATTGCAATAGCTACAATTCCTAGTATAAGCCATGTCCAGGTATTTTGAGACATTCCAGCAACAGTTATAGTATCGGTACTTGTTCGTGTGGCATTGTATCCAGTACTAATATTAGAGTCGGCTATTCTATTTGAATTATTCATTCCTGATGTATGGACATCATTCATTTTATTTTCTGCTCCACTCGTAATATTTTTTGATACATTTGAAGTATCAAGTGCTGCATTTTCAACTGTATTTTCAATACCTCCAACGAAATTACGTATATTATTTGTTGCATTTTTCATTACATCATCTGTTGCTTGACATATTGTGAATGAAAAAATTGTGAATAATATAATTGCTAAAGATACTAAAATCTTTTTGTTCATTGTTGTTTCCTCCTTTAATTTTTCTAAATGTAAAGTTGATTTTAAAAATCTATTAATATTATTTTAAAAATTAGACAAAATATACTTACAAAAATTAGAAAAGTTTTATTTAAGATCTAAAATATTACAAAAATATTACAATAATATGACATTTTTGTTAAAAAATCGAAATATAACCAAAACTGTTGAACTACAGTTTTAGTTATGATAAAATTAAATTAAAATTGATAAAGTATGCATTTATATTGTTAAAATGTTTGGAAAGGGGATGCAATTTATAGGTATTAAAATTTAAAAATTACAAATAATAAGAAAAATTAAGGAAAAAACAAAGGAGGATTTTATAATAATGTTGAGTAAAAAGAACAAAGGAATAACGCTTGTAGCGTTAGTAATAACAATAGTAATTTTATTGATATTAGCAGGAATATCAATATCAACATTAACAAATACAGGGTTATTTGGAAAAGCAAAAGA
>CAKPJK010000030.1 GCA_934162615.1 uncultured Clostridia bacterium | reverse complement strand
AATCCCAATACACTCACTCGAGACAGGCTACACTATGTATTTTGTGTCTTGGCACTCAACATAGGTTTAACTTAAATCTATTTAAGCCTCCGCGAAATTAGGGAATCACATATATGCCATTATATATTACCCTAACCTCTTTACTCCCTGAATACACACAAAACTGGCATTTCGCGCACAAACAAGAAACTTCAACGATGTGCCCTTTAGTGGATTTTTAGCCCCACCCTCGTAAGTTTAAGTACGACTAGAATAATGCACCATCAATTAATATTATAACTTATTTCTGAAAATATTCCAATTTCTTTTAAATCTTTTCTTTAACTTTTAATGGATTTATAGATTATATTTTTGCTATCTATATTACTTTTTCTTTTATTATCTCATTAAATCTCGATTTATCTCTATTTTTTGTATATTATTAATTAATATATAATTAATATTTCAAAAAGTCTCTTAATTCTTTTTTTGTATCTTCCAAATCCTTGTCATTTGCTAACTTCAAAACATTTATATTTGGATAGTTCTTTTTTATTTCATCTGCCATTTCTAAGTAAACTCTTTGTTGTTTTATACTATTTTCTGCTTTGAATTCCGCTCCTTTAAAAACTGCTTTTCCATCTCTTTTCAATCTTTCAATATACTCATCTTCATCTTCCAAATATAATGTTATATAATATATATCAAAATCCAAACTAGCAAATTTATTCAGCAACTTTTCATAAACATCTGTAAATGTATATTCCTTTATACCAAGTCTACAATAATTTTCTTCTGTAAAAAAAGTTCTATCAAAAATCAAATTGATACTTTTGTTTTCCATCTTTTCAATATACTCAAGTAAATCAACATACATGTCTTCTGCCTTTTTCTTTCCCGTTACTGTACTATCTGATGTCCCGCATAATCTATATAAGTTTGAATATGGTAATGTGTGTCTTAAAAAGTCTGTTATTGTTGTTTTTCCTGCTCCTTGTGGTCCTTCTACTACTATAATTTTTGAATTTGCCATTTTATTCTTTTCCTTCTTTCTTTGCATCTTCTGTTTCTTCATTTTCTGTATCGTTTTCTAACATTTTATTAATTGAATTCATTATATCATCCATATTATCATCAAAATCGTCTTTTACCAAATTGAACATTTTAAAAAACTCCTTTCATTAACTTCAAAATTATTATACTATTTTATATTCCTGATTTCAATAAATTTATAGATTTTTATCAAGATTTGTAGTAAAATATAGTTACCGTTCGCATTTTAATGAATTATATTATATAAGAACAATGGAGGCAAAAATGAAAAAATTTGAAAAATATTCTGCAAATCCAGAAAATCCAAACTGGGAAAACTATATCAAAAGAGAAAAACCATTATATCCAAGAAATAATGATATAAGAAATGATTTTGAAAGAGATTACACAAGAATAATACATAGCAATGCATATAGAAGATTAAAACATAAAACACAAGTATTTTTTTCACCTGAAAATGACCATATCTGCACTAGAATTGAACATGTAACACACGTAGAATCAATAAGTTACACTATTGCAAAATACTTAGGGTTAAACACAGAACTTACAAAAGCAATTGCTACAGCTCATGACATTGGTCACAGCCCATTTGGACATCAAGGAGAAAGAATATTATCCGAAATTTCACAAAGAGATTTAGGTTACTCTTTTTGGCATGAAAAAAATGGACTTGAATTTGTTGACAATATTGAACTTTTGGAAGACAACAATAAATATATGCAAAATTTAGATTTAACATATGCAGTTAGAGATGGCATAATTTCTCATTGCGGAGAAATAGATGAAAATTGCATACGTCCTAGAGAAGAATATATTGATTTAAAAAATTATTCATATCCAAATCAATATGCACCATACACTTGGGAAGGCTGTGTTGTTAAAATATCAGACAAAATTTCATACATATGCCGTGATATAGAAGATGCTATAACATTAGGAATTCTAGATGAACATGTTGACGAACTTTTCTCTTTACTAAACATAACTTCAAATAATGAACAAATAAATAACACTATTATAATTAACAATTTAATACATGATTTATGTAAAAATTCGTCACCAGAAAAAGGTTTATGTTTTTCAAAAGATGCATTAGATTTGCTAGATAAAATTAAAAAATTCAATTATAAAAATATTTATTCTTGCAATAGAATACAACCTTCGAATAGATATTTTAATTTGATTATTAACGAAATTTATAACTTATTAAAGTCTACTTATGAAGATTCTAATACATTAAATAACTTGAAAAATCTAAGTTTTACATATCCAAAATTAGGAAATGGGTTTATTAATTTTATTTATAATTACTATGATTTTGGAAATAGAGAAAGTTTAAAATTGAAAAATAAAATTTTATTTTCTATTGATAATGAAAAAGATTTCTATAAGGCTATTATTTACTACATTTCTGGTATGACTGATAATTTTGCTATAGAAATTTATAATGAGATTATACATTTTTAGTGGTTTTTCATTTTTAGGAATTTTTCATTTTTAGGGATTTAAGGACTGTCCTCTAATCCCCACAAAAAGGGATTTTAAGGAACGTCCCTAAATCCCGGAACAAGGAGGGTATATACATGGACAAAATCGCAATTATTTCTGATATTCACGGAAATATAACTGCCTTAGATGCTGTATTAAAAGATATAAAAAATAGAGAAATAAATAGAATTTTTTGTTTAGGTGATTGCATAACAAAATGCACTCATCCTGATTTAGTAATAGATAAAGTAAGAGAAGTAAGTGATATAATTCTAATAGGTAATTGCGATTACATCGTTTGCAAACCTTCTTCTAAAGGAAAGGATTTTTGGACAAGAAATAAAATCGGTGAGGAAAGGGCAGAATTTATGTCATCACTTCCAATATCATATGAATTTTATATGAGTGGACATCTAATTAGACTTTTTCATGCTTCTCCATACAGTCTTGATGAAATATATAATCCAATGTTTTCTAACAAAAATTCAAAATATAGTCATCTTGAAATTGAAAAACCTGATAGACTTTTTGAAAATACACCTTTCATTGGCAAGACAGATTCTGATCCAGTTCCTGATATTGTAGGATATGGTCATATTCATACACCATATTGTGTGAGATTTAAAAATAAAACCCTTTTTAATACTGGAAGTGTTGGAATTCCTGTAGAAATGCACAATGATATTATAGATGATCCAAATAATAAATTTTCTACACTTGCATCATATATTATATTAGAAGGATATTATGGAAGTAAAAATTTAAACTCTATATCATTTAACTTGGTTAGAGTTCCATATAATATTCAAAAGGAAATTGAAGATTTAGAGATTTCAAATATTCCAAATAAGGAAAACATTATAAGAACCCTAAAATCTGCAATATCAAATAATATATAAAATCTTTATATTGATTTTATGAAGTACGAAAGGAATGAATCCCACAATGGAAGATAAATTAGAAATCGCAAAAGAAATATTAAAAAAATATAATCAAGAACATTTATTGCATTTTTATGATGAGCTTTCTGAAGATGAGAAAAATAGGTTACTTGATCAAATATTAACAATAAACTTTGAAAAAATTTTGACTGTTTATAAACAATCATTAAATTTTCGTTATGATCCAAATGTTAAAGTTTCACCTATTCCACATATTGAAAAAGATAAGCTTTCTTCTAAAGAAATAGAACATTACTCAAAAATTGGTGAAGCAATTATAAAAAGTAACCAATTTGCTGTTGTCACTATGGCAGGCGGTCAAGGTACTAGACTTGGTTATAAAGGTCCTAAAGGTACATATATGCTAAACTTAAAACCTGTTAAGAAATCTCTTTTTCAGATAATGGCAGAAAATATAATGGATAATAATAAGAAATATAATGTTGTTCTACCTTGGTACATAATGACAAGTGAAGAAAATGACGCACCAACTAAAGCATTTTTTGAAATTAATAATTTTTTTGAATATCCAAAAGAAAAAATTAAATTTTTCAAACAAAACAAACTTCCAATTATAAACATAGATGGAAAACTAATTCTGCAAGAACCTTATTTAATTAAAGAAGCCTCAAATGGAAACGGTAATGTTTTTAAATCTATGAAAAATAATGGAATTATAGATGACTTAGAAAATCAAAATATAAAATGGGTTTCTTTTGGTGGAATTGATAATATTTTGCTTAAAAACTTTGACCCTTTATTTTTAGGACTAACAATTTCGAACAATCTATCTATTGGTTCAAAATCAATATTTAAAAAAGAACCTTTGGAAAAAACTGCGGTATATTGTTTAAAAAATGACAAACCTGCAATTTTAGATTATGATTGTATAGATTTGGAATTGTCTGAAAGCAAAATATCTGGTACAGATACTTATCTTTTTAGAGAGGCAAATATCTTATCTCATATTATGAGTTTAGATGCAATAAAAAAGTCTGCAACTATAGATTTGTACTATCATAGAGCCTTCAAGAAAAACTCTTTTGTAAATGAGGAAGGTGTTAAACAGGTTCCTGATAAACCTAATACTTTTAAATTTGAGAATTTCATTTTTGATGCTTTTGCTCATTTTGATGGTATGCTTCTTCTTCGTGTAGATGAAAATGAAGAATTTGCTCCTATTAAAGATTTTACAGGTATTTATAATCCTGATACTGCAATTGAAAAATATAATAAATATTACAAAATTTAAAAAATAGGGATTGGGGGACGGGTCTCTCAATCCCGTTTTTTTATTGTGTTATAAATAGGGATTGAGAGACCCGTCCCCCAATCCCTATTTTTTTATCTTAATCATATTCCCTTATTTTTCTTCGCTTTGAAAAGCATTTTTCCCATCAACCATTCTAGTAACCATCATTGAAGAAACATCATCTCCAACAACATTTAAAACAGTTGCAGGCATATCTATTATAGTTGCGATTATTGTCAAAATTGGCAAAGCAGCAACTGGATAACCCAACATAGTTATAATTAACATTTCTGAAATAGTTCCACCACCTATTGGAACTGCTGTTATTAGTAAATTTGCAAGTAATGCAACACCTAAAACTCCTAAAACATCACCTGTTGTTGCTAAACTTGTTCCAAATAAACCTACTAA
The DNA here is from genome assembly GCA_934162615.1 of uncultured Clostridia bacterium. Taxonomy (GTDB): domain Bacteria; phylum Bacillota; class Clostridia; order TANB77; family CAG-508; genus CAG-269. Next base: position 10,845 of record CAKPJK010000030.1, on the reverse strand, counting down.
AAACATAATTTTAAACACTGAACCTATTATAGACCCATCTTTGTGGAAGCTTGTTCCTAAAGGTATTGTTGTTTCTGCAATATCGTCTGGAACTCCCATTTTCTTTGTTGATTCTATATTTATTGGAATACATGCTGCACTTGAACATGTTCCCATTGCTGTGACTGTTGCAGGTATAACATTTTTCCAAAAGGCTTTTACTCCCTTTTTTCCGTTTGCAATAAATGCATAAACACTATACATTACAAAATAGTATAAAACAGCAACAACTAAATATACTAAAAATGTTTTTAAATATCCAACTGCAATTGATGTTCCAAAACATCCTATAAATGAAGCCATATAACATCCAAGTCCAATTGGAGCATAATACATTATTATTTTTACTATGTTTTCCATTACACTATTTGCTGATTCTAATACTTTTCTAAATGGTTCTCCTTTTTCTCCTGACATATTTATTGCAATTCCTACTATTATTGAAAATACTAATAGTGCAATTATATTGTCTTTTGAAAATAGTTTTGAAAAGTCATTTACTGTAAGTAATTTTACAGTTCTATCTGCAATCGTCATGTCGTCTTCTTCTGTACTTTCAGTATCTGCTGCATCTTCTGTACTTTCTAATGTCGCTCTTATTTGTTCTCCATCCTCAGTATTTATTAGTTTTACAAAATATGTACTTGCAAATCCTATTAATACTGCTACAACTGATGTTAAAACAAATACTAGCAATATTGAGCCTATTATTTTTCCTAGTCTCTTTGGTTGTTTCATTTTTGATATTGCGGTGGTTATGTTTAAAAATATTAGTGGGATAATTATAACTAATAATAGATTTAAGAATAAATCACCCAATGGGCTTAATATAGTTGCTTTTTCTTTAAAGATTATTCCTATGATGCTTCCAACAATTATCGCAACTAGAAGTATAATTGTTGATTTGTAATTTGATAAAAATTTTTTCATAATACTACCTTTCCGTTCGCTTTCTTTATGTCTTTCTTTTTTAAATTTTAAAATATTTTTTATTTTTATATTTGGGAGTTTTAGTTCAAATATTTCTTTATTTTTAATTTCATTGCGAACTCTTTTTTAGGTAACTCGAAATATAGTTATATTTCAAGGATTTGTCTTATTATATAATAAAAGTATTCTAAATTTCAAGTTTTTAGAATACTTTTTTATTTTATTTTTATATTAATTCTATTGGAATATAATTATTTTCTCTATCAATTGGAAAAATTTCACTCTTCATGCAAATAACTCCCCCATTTCCAACCTCTAGTCCAAATTTTTTAACAACAGAAAAGTTTTTAATTGCCTCTTTTCCAGGATTAGCACTTTTCTTTATCTCTATAGGATAAACTACATTATTTTTTATAATAAGCAAATCAATCTCTTTTCCATTATTATCTCTATAATAATACAAATATTTCTTTGCATCCAATCCATTGTTTATATAAGATTTTATAATTTCACTTATAACATAAGTTTCAAATATAGCACCATTGTAAGCACTTTTTTCCAAAGTTTTACTATCCATATAACCTGCTAAATAACATGCAAGACCTGTATCCATAAAATAAACCTTTGGTTTTTTTACTATTCTGGCAACACTATTATTTGAATACGGTTGCAATAAATAAACAATTCCTGTATTCCTTAATATAGAGAGCCATTTTTCTGCAGTAACATTTGTTATTCCAATACCATTACAAATATCTGTTAAATTTAATTCTTGTCCTGTTCTAACCGCAACATTACTAATAAATTTCAAGAATTTTATTTCATCTTGTACATTTATAATTTGCCTGATGTCTCTTTCTATATATGTTCTTATATATGTTTCGAAATATTCATTTCTATCTAATTCTTTATTTTTGTATATTTCAGGATAACTTCCTTTTATTATTTTGTCAAATACTTGTATCGTAGATAATACTTCTGTTGATTTTTTATTTTTTAATATTTCTAAATCTGGCACAAATACTTCATCCTCAATATTTTCTAATTCTCTATTTGTTAACCCATTCATATCAAGCACTGCAATTCTTCCCGCTAAAGATTCTGTCACATTTTCCATTGTTTCAAACGCTTGTGAACCTGTTAAATAAAATAATCCATTACACATAACGCTATTATTTTTTAAATTTTCAAGTCTTTTTTTATCTACAATTATTTTAATATATGATAATAAATTAGGAGCATATTGAAATTCGTCTATTATCAATGGCATCTCATATGTTCTTAAAAACAACTCTGGGTCTTCTATTGCTAATGTTCTAGCATTTAAATCATCAAGAGAAATAAAATTTATTTTTTCATTCTTATCTTTTTCAACCATCATACTTAATAAAGTTGTTTTTCCTACCTGTCTTGGCCCTGTTATCATAATTACAGGAAATGATTTTTTCATTTTATCTACTGTTTTTTCCATTGTTCTACTAATGTAATCACTCATAAACAATCACCTCTAATGTAATTATACTATTTTATTTTATGTTTTTCAATACTTTTTATACATTTTTAAATTATAACTTTAAAAATGTATAGATTTTATGAATTATAATCTATACATTTTTTACAACTGCTTTTTTATTTTTCTCAATTTCTTAAAAAATTCCTTTAAAATACTCTCACATTCATCTTGTAAAACACCTTTTTCATACTCTACTTTATGATTAAATGTATAATCTTCTAATAAATTAAATACTGAACCAACTGCACCAGTTTTTTGGTCACTTGCACCAATATAGACCTTTTTTATTCTAGAATTTATCAATGCACCTGCACACATTGAACAAGGCTCAAGTGTTACATACATCTCACAGTCTATTAATCTCCATGAATTCAACTTTTTACTTGCTTTTTGAATTGCTAATATCTCTGCATGTTTTGTTGTATCAAATTTTGTTTCTTTTAAATTATGAGCTCTTGCTATAATTTTTCCGTCTTTTACTATTACTGCTCCTACTGGTACTTCTAACTTATCATATGCTTTTTTTGCTTCTTTTAAAGCTTCTTTCATAAACTTTTCTTCCATTTTCTAAAATTCCTTCTAAAATATTGATTTTTATTATTATAATGATACAATTAATTTTTACAAAAAGCAATATTTACATTGAAATTATTTTATTTTTTATAGTTCTTCAAAAATTGCATTTGCAAATTATCTTCAATATATTGTTCGTCGTCTGTTCTTGAATTTTTAGTAGATATTAATAACATCCATAAGAATAAAAAAATAAGAATTATAAAAATACTTGATAAAAAAATTATCATAAGCACCTCCCCTTTTATAAAATTAAGATATTCATTGAAATAAAAATTATTCAAAAATATGAAATAAATTAATTATATTATACCATCATGAAGATTTTTTGTCGTACAAAATTTGTCGAAAAAATAAAATTTTTTAAATATTCACCAAAAAAAGAATTTACAAAAAATTTGTAAATTCTTTTTTTCTATATTATTCTTCAGTTGTATCTGCAACTTCTTCTAGTTTCTTTTCTGTACTAATATGAAGATCTTGATATTTTTTCATACCTGTACCTGCTGGAATTAATCTACCAATAATAACATTTTCTTTTAATCCAACTAAATCATCAACTTTACCTTTGATTGCTGCTTCAGTAAGAACTCTTGTTGTCTCTTGGAATGAAGCCGCTGATAAGAAACTGTCTGTTGCAAGAGATGCTTTAGTAATACCAAGTAATACTCTCTTACCTGTTGCAGGACGTTTTCCTTCTGCAATTGCTTCATTATTAATATCTTCAAATTCATACATATCAACTAAAGAACCTGGGAACATATGTGTATCTCCATTATCTTCAACTCTAACCTTTTTAAGCATTTGTCTACCGATAACTTCAACGTGTTTGTCGTTGATATCAACACCTTGGTTTCTATATACTTTTTGAACTTCTGATGTTAAGTATTCAAATACTCCTTCTGGTCCTTTTAATTCAAGTACTTCTGATGGGTTTATTGAACCTTCAATAAGTGGTTGAGCAACTTCTACCATATCTCCATCTTTTACTTTCATTTTTGAACCAAATGGTATTGTATATGTTTTTGAATCATCTTTAGAAGTTACAACAACTTCTTTCTTCTTCTTTGTTTCTTTTATTTTAACTTTACCAGCAATTTCAGAAATTATTGCAACACCCTTTGGTTTTCTCGCTTCGAATAATTCCTCAACCCTTGGAAGACCTTGAGTAATATCTGCTACACCGGCAACACCACCAGAGTGGATAGTTCTCATTGTAAGCTGTGTACCAGGCTCACCAATTGATTGAGCAGCTATAATACCTACTGATTCACCAATAGATACTAGACTTCTTCTTGCTAATCCCATACCATAACATTTTTGACATACACCATGTTTTGATCTACATGCTAGAACTGAACGTACTTCTAGTTTTTCAATTCCTGCATTTACTATTCTATCTGCTATTTCTTCTGTTATCATAGTTTCAGTGTCAACAATAAGTTCTTTTGTATTTGGATCATATACATCATTAACTACATATCTACCAATAATTCTTTCTTGCATTTTTTCGATTATTTGATTTCCATCTTTAATATCATAAACAATTAGACCTTCGTGTGTTCCACAGTCATGTTCTCTAACTATAATATCTTGTGATACATCAACTAATCTTCTTGTTAAGTAACCTGAATCGGCTGTTCTTAACGCTGTATCTGAAAGTCCTTTACGTGCTCCATGGGCAGAAATGAAGTATTCTAGGGCATCTAGACCTTCTGCAAATGATGATTTGATAGGAATTTCTACTGCCTTACCAGTTGTACTAGCCATAAGTCCACGGATACCAGCAATTTGTCTTAATTGGTTCATATTACCTCTGGCTCCAGATTTAACCATCATATAAATTGGGTTTAAGTCATCAAAGTTGTCTTCCATTGCTTGTGTTATTTTCTTTGTTGCTTCTTCCCAAACTTTAATTACTGAGTTATATCTTTCATCGTTTGTAATTAAACCTCTTGCATATTGTTTTCTTATAGTTTCTATTTTCTTATCTGCTTCTTCTAGTAATCCTTTTTTAGCAGGTGGCACTTTTACATCACTCATAGAGAATGTAATACCAGCAAGTGTAGAATATTTGAATCCTAATGCTTTGATGTAATCTATTACTTCTGCAGATTCAATTACACCATGTACTCTTATTGCTCTTTCGATTATTTGTCCCATATTTTTCTTAACAACTGGGAAGTTAATTTCATATTGTAATGGTTCTTTTTCTCTGTCTATGAATCCTAAATCTTGAGGTATTCCTTGGTTGAATATAATTCTACCAACACTTGTCTCAATTTTTCCTGTCATCATTTCTCCATTAACTTCTTTTGTTACTCTAACAAATATTTTTGCATGCATTCCTACATCATGGTTTTCATAAGCCATTATTGCTTCATCTGGGTCTTTAAAGTATTTTCCTTCTCCTTTTTCCCCTTCTAGAATCATTGTTAAATAATAACTTCCTAAAACCATGTCTAGTCTAGGTACTGCAACTGGTTTACCATCTTGAGGTTTTAATAGGTTGTTTGTTGCAAGCATTAAATATCTTGATTCTGCTTGTGCTTCTGGTGATAATGGTAAATGTACAGCCATTTGGTCACCGTCGAAGTCGGCATTGAATGCTTCACAAACTAATGGGTGAAGTTTAATTGCTCTACCTTCAACAAGAACTGGCTCAAATGCTTGAATACCAAGTCTATGTAGTGTTGGTGCACGGTTTAACATTACAGGATGGTCTTTTATAACATCTTCTAATATTCCCCATACTTCTGGTTTTAATCTTTCTACCATTCTTTTTGCACTTTTGATATTTTGTGCTATTCCTCTACCAACTAATTCTTTCATAACAAATGGTTTGAATAATTCTACTGCCATTTCTTTTGGAAGTCCACATTGATAAATTTTAAGTTCTGGTCCAACAACTATAACTGAACGTCCAGAATAGTCAACCCTCTTACCTAATAAGTTTTGACGGAATCTACCTTGTTTTCCTTTTAACATATCAGATAATGATTTTAAAGGTCTATTTCCTGCACCTGTTACAGGTCTACCTCTTCTACTATTATCAATTAAAGCATCAACAGATTCTTGTAACATACGTTTTTCGTTTCTTACAATTATTTCTGGTGCACCTAATTCTAATAATCTTTTTAATCTGTTATTTCTGTTTATAACTCTTCTATATAAGTCATTTAGGTCAGATGTTGCAAATCTACCACCATCTAATTGAACCATAGGTCTTAATTCTGGTGGGATAACTGGTACAACTGACATTATCATCCATTCAGGTCTTGTATTAGAAAGTCTGAAAGAATCAACTGTATCAAGTCTTTTAACAAGTTTGCCTTTCTTTTGTTCACTTGCAGATTCTAATTCTTTTCTAATTTCTTTAGAAAGTTTATCTAAATCAACTTTTTCTAATAATTCTTTTAAAGCCTCTGCTCCCATTCTTGCTTTAAATGAACCTCTACCAAATTTTTCTTCTGCTTCATGGTATTCTTTTTCTGTTAAAACTTGGCAGTTTGCTAAATCTGTTGTTCCTTTATCTGTTACAATGTAAGATGCAAAGTATACAACTTTTTCTAGGTTTCTTGGTGAAACATCTAATATTAAAGCAATTCTACTTGGTATACCTTTGAAATACCAAATATGAGCAACTGGAGCAGCAAGCTCAATGTGTCCCATTCTTTCTCTTCTTACTTTAGATTTTGTGACTTCAACACCACATCTGTCACAAACTATTCCTTTATATCTAACCCTTTTATATTTACCACAGTGACATTCCCAGTCTTTTGTAGGTCCAAATATCTTTTCACAGAATAGACCATCTTTTTCTGGTTTTAATGTTCTATAATTTATAGTCTCTGGTTTTTTAACTTCACCTTTTGACCATTCTCTTATTTTTTCATCTGATGCCACTCCTATTTTTATTTTATTAAAAATATCTAATTCGTCCACTATATTTCCCCCTAATAATATTTTTGGGTAATCATAAAACAAAGCAAAAGCGCTATCCACCGCACGAGCAATTCCTTCCTGTCGGCTTTTCTCTTTTTACGATTTATTAAATTATTTATATTTTCTATTCGTCTTCGTCGAAGATAGCATCCTCGCCCTCATCATCTAAATCCTCAAAAAGCTCATCACTATCTTCAATTTCTTCTTCATCTAACAACTTATCATCACTAACATCCTCTGTATATCCATCAGATAAATCATCTTCTGCAACAACTTCCTCTTCAGCCAAAATATCTTTATTTTTTTCTGGGTCAAAATCAATACCATCTTCGATATTTTCTTTTAACTCAAGTTCTTGATTATCTTCTGAATATAGACGAACATCTAATCCTAAAGATTGCAATTCTTTAACAAGAACTTTAAAGCTTTCTGGAACTCCTGGTTCAGGGATATTTTCGCCTTTAACAATAGCTTCATATGTTTTAACTCTACCTACAACGTCATCAGATTTAACTGTTAACATTTCTTGTAATGTATACGCTGCTCCATATGCCTCTAATGCCCAAACTTCCATTTCACCGAAACGTTGACCACCAAATTGTGCTTTACCACCAAGAGGTTGTTGTGTAACTAATGAGTATGGTCCAGTTGAACGAGCATGTATTTTATCATCTACTAAGTGATGTAGTTTTAACATGTACATTACACCAACTGTAATTGGTTTATCAAATGGATCACCAGTTCTACCATCATATAGAATTGATTTACCATCTGGGCTCATACCTGCTTGTTGTAGCAATTCTTCAACATCTTCTTGTGTCGCTCCATCAAATACTGGTGTTGATACGTGCCATCCTAACGCTTTAGCGGCTCCACCTAAGTGAACTTCAAGAATTTGTCCTAAGTTCATACGAGATGGAAGTCCTAATGGGTTAAGTAAAATGTCTATTGGTGTACCATCTGGTAAGAATGGCATATCTTCTTCTGGTAATACTCTTGAAATAACACCTTTGTTACCATGACGTCCGGCCATTTTATCACCAACTGATATTTTTCTTTTTGTAGCGATATAACATCTAATTATTTGATTTACACCAGGTCCTAATTCGTCTGAATTATCTCTAGTAAATATCTTAACATCTACTATTGTTCCTGCTTCTCCGTGAGGTACTCTTAATGATGTATCTCTAACTTCTCTAGCTTTTTCACCAAAGATTGCTCTTAATAATCTTTCTTCTGCTGTTAGTTCTGTTTCTCCTTTTGGAGTAACTTTACCAACCAAGATATCTCCTGGTCTAACTTCTGCACCAATTCTGATAATTCCGTTTTCGTCAAGATCTTTTAATACATCTTCACCAACATTTGGAATATCTCTTGTTATTTCTTCTGGTCCTAATTTTGTATCACGACATTCACAGTCATATTCTTCAATATGTATTGATGTGAACACATCTTCTTTTACAAGTCTTTCATTTAAAAGAATAGCATCCTCGTAGTTATAACCTTCCCATGTTGAGAAAGCAACTAAACAGTTTTTACCAAGTGACATTTCTCCATCTTTTGTTGCTGGTCCATCAGCAATGGCATCACCTTTTTTAACTATTTCACCTTTTTTAACTATAGGTCTTTGGTTGATACATGTACCACCATTTGTTCTCTTAAACTTACGTAATTTATGTACTACTGTTTTTCCATTATTATATTTAACTGTTATGCTATCTCCTGTAACTCTTTCGATAACACCATCATCTTCTGCTAAAATTAATATTCCTGAGTCTTTTGCGGCTCTATATTCAATACCTGTTGCAACTATTGGTCTTTCAGATATCATTAGAGGAACCGCTTGTCTTTGCATGTTTGATCCCATTAATGATCTTTTTGCATCATCATGCTCTAAGAATGGAATCATTGCTGCCGCTACAGAAACTAATTGTTTTGGTGAAACATCCATATATTGAACTTTGTTTTTTTCAACTTCGATAATTTCATTTCTGTATCTAACTCTGATTCTGTCATTTATGAATTCTCCGTTTTCATCCATTGGTTCAGATGCTTGGGCAATTATGTAATTATCTTCTACATCTGCACTCATATATTCAACAATATCAGTTGCTCTATGTGTTTCTGGATCTATTTTTCTATATGGTGTTTCAATAAATCCATATTCATTTATACTAGCAAATGATGAAAGTGCTGAAATAAGTCCAATGTTTGGTCCTTCTGGAGATTCAATTGGGCATAATCTACCATAGTGTGTATAATGAACGTCTCTAACCTCGAATCCAGCTCTTTCTCTTGTAAGACCTCCAGGTCCTAATGCAGAAATTCTTCTTTTATGTGTTAATTCTGAAAGTGGATTTGTTTGGTCCATAAATTGTGATAATTGTGAACTTCCAAAAAATTCTCTAATAGATGATGTTATTGGTTTTGTATTAATTAATGTTTGTGGTGTTACAACGTCTAAGTCTTGAATTGTCATTCTTTCTCTTACAACTCTTTCAAGTCTTGTTAAACCAATTCTGAATTGATTTTGTAGTAATTCACCTACACATCTAATTCTACGGTTAGCCAAATGGTCAATATCATCAACTTTTCCAACTCCATGTGATAAATCTAATAAATAACTAATAGATGCTATCATATCTTCTGTTGTGATATGTTTTGGTACTAATTCGTCTATTCTTTCACCTATAGTTTTTACTAAATCTTTCTCGTCAGTTGTATCTATTATATTTTTTAATACTTGATAATTTACATTTTCTTTTATTTCTAATTCACTTAAGTCTAATGTTGGTAAAACTGCGTGGATATCAACTGTTCCATTTCCTATAACTTTTACAGTTCTTTCTCCAACTGTTACTTCTACCATATTAATTCCAGAATTTTGGATATCTTTGGCAACTTCTTCTGTTATTACTTCTCCAGCTTGTACAAATACTTCACCTGTTTCGGCATCCATTATGTCTTTAGAAGCAACTTTACCTGTAATTCTTGTCGCTAAACTTAATTTTTGGTCAAATTTATATCTACCAACTTTTGCTAAGTCATATCTTCTATTATCATAGAATAATCCATCAAATAAACTTCTTGCTGCTTCTACTGTAGGAAGTTCTCCTGGTCTTAATTTTTTGTAAATTTCAATTAAGGCTTCTTCTTGAGTTTTAATTGGATCTTTTGCAATTGTTGCTTCAATTAATTCTTCGTTTCCAAATAAATCTCTTATTTGGTCATCTGTAACTAATCCAATTGCTCTTAATAGTGTTGTTACTGGTACTTTTCTTGTTCTATCGACACGTACATAGAAAATGTCGTTTCCGTCTGTTTCATATTCTAGCCATGCACCTCTTAATGGCATAACTGTTGATGTATATGTTCTTTTTCCTGTTTTTGTATCAAATACATCTGCATAGTAACATCCTGGTGAACGTACTAATTGGCTTACTACAACTCTTTCTGCACCATTTATTATAAATGTTCCACTGTCTGTCATAAGTGGGAAGTCACCTAAATAAATTTCTTGTTCTTTAATTTCTCCTGTTTCACGGTTAATTAAACGAACTTTTACATGTAGTCTTGTTGAATATGTTGCATCTCTTTCTTTTGCTTCTTCGATTGAATATTTTGTTTTGTCTTCCATGTAGTAGTCAAAAAATTCAAGAACTAGATTTCCAGAATAGTCTTCTATTGGTGATATGTCTTTTAATACTTCTCCTAATCCTTCTTTGATGAACCAATCATATGAGTCTTTTTGTACTTTGATTAGGTTTGGCATTTCGATAAAATCTCCAACTTTTGCGAAATCTTTTCTTGAAGCTTTTTCGTATTGAATGTCTCTAATTTTCAAA
>CAKPJK010000029.1 GCA_934162615.1 uncultured Clostridia bacterium | reverse complement strand
ACTGTTTGTCCATGTTGCTGATGGTGAATATGTAAAGTCTAAGTCTGCTTTTGTTAAATCTTTTACTTTTCCTGTTGTTTGTTCACCTGTTACCTCTGCCGTTTTCTTATTTGTGGCTATTGCAATAATCTTTATACTATAATTAACACCTTGCTTTAGTCCACTAAAAGTATATGTATTTTCATTACTTTCATTTATTAACTTATAATCTGTGTACTTATCACCTTTTAGATAATACTGTACTTTTCCACCTTCATTTCTTAATGTCTTTACTGTTACTGTTATTGAATTTGTTGTATTTATAATTTTTGTTATTTTTATAACTGGCGGAAATTCTCCTTTTTCGCCTATAAAGTTCGTTCCTTTTCCTTCTACTTTGTACACATCGTTATCTACTGTTACATAAAAATATGGTGGAACTTCTTCTCCATCTTCTTCTGTTTTTACTTCTTCTATTCCATCCACTTTTCCAAGTTCTTCTAGCTGTCCTTTATTTTTTTCTACATTTTCCTTGGTAGACTCTATTATCTGCTTTTCGGTCTTTGTAGTTGTTGTTCCCTGTTCTTCCATTAATTTTAGTCCTAACCACTCAACTACTTGGCTTCTTTTTGCTTGTAATTTTGCCTGTTTTGCCTGTTTAAATAGTCCACTTCCTGTAAAAGCTTGTATAGATATAGCTGATAACAATAATAATACTATTATTGTTACTACAAGTGCTACTGTTGTTATTCCACTTTGTTTTCTAATTCCGTTTTCGTATATTTTCTAAACTACCTGTGTGTGTGTGTGTGTGTGTGTGTGTGTGTGTGTGTACAGCCTCAAGGCTTTCACGTTTTGCTTTTGTATTATTCATCTTTGTTTCCTCCTAAGTATATAATACCTCATTCTGCCATCATATTTTATCTAATCTAAAGTATAACATAATATTTAAAAAATCCCAACAATTATTCCATTATTATCTATATCAATTTGTTCTGCTGCTGGAATCCTTGGTAATCCGGGCATGGTCATTATTTTTCCTGCAATTGCAACCACAAATCCTGCACCTGATTTTAAATTAATCTCTCTAATTGTAATTTTAAAAGGCTCTTTACATTCCAAATTTTTGCTATCATCTGAAAATGAATATTGAGTTTTTGCAATACATACAGGTAATTCTTTGTATCCCATTTTTTCTATTCTTTCAATTTTTGCAAGTGCTTCTTCTTTAAATTCCACACCTTCTGCGCCATAAATTTCTTTTGCAACTTTCTCAATTTTTTCTTTTATTCCATCTGATAAATCATAAATAAATTTTTCATTTTTTTCTTTTTCACTATTTTTTTTCTCAACAATATTTACTATTTTTTGAGCAATGTCTATAGCACCTTCTCCACCTTTTGCCCAGCCTTCTACAAGACTTACATCAATATTTTTTTCTTTCAAAGTTTTTTGTACATACTCTATTTCTGTTACGGCATCTGTGTTATATTTATTTATTGCAACAATTACATTTAATCCAAATTTATCTTTTAAATTTTCTATATGCCTAAATAAATTATCCATTCCATGTTGTAATCCTGCAATATTTTCTTCTTGGATTTTATCTTTTTCAACTCCACCATGGTATTTTAATGCCTTTATTGTTGCAACAATAACAACCGCATCAGGTCTTATTCCTGCTTTTCTGCATTTTATATCCATAAATTTTTCTGCACCTAAATCTGCGCCAAATCCTGCTTCTGTAATTGTATAATCTGCCAACTTCATTGCCATTTTTGTAGCAATTATACTATTACATCCATGTGCAATATTTGCAAAAGGTCCACCATGAATTATTGCAGGTGTATGTTCTAATGTTTGAACCAAGTTAGGCTTTATCGCATCCTTTAAAAGAACTGCCATTGCACCTTGTGCATTCAAATTTTTTGCATATACAGGTTCTTCTTTTGAATTGTAACCAATTATTATATTTCCAAGTTTTTCTTTTAAATCTTCCATGTTTTCTGCCAAGCATAATATGGCCATTATTTCAGATGCAACAGAAATGTCAAAACCATCTTCTCTTGGAACTATATTTTTTTCTCCTGAAAGTCCAGTTTCCACTTTTCTTAATTGTCGGTCATTTAAATCTACACATCTCTTCCATGTTACTTCTTGTATATCAAGCTCATTACCAAAATAAATGTGATTATCTATTATGCTTGATAGCAAATTGTTTGCAGACGTTATTGCATGGATATCACCTGTAAAGTGAAGATTTATGTCTTCCATTGGAGCTACTTGGACATATCCGCCTCCGGTTGCTCCCCCTTTTATTCCAAACACTGGTCCTAGTGATGGTTCTCTTAAGGCTAATATTGATTTTTTTCCTATTCTAGAAAGACCGTCTGCAATAGCTATTGAAACCGTTGTTTTTCCTTCACCCAATGGTGTTGGATTTATTGCAGTTACAAGTATTAATTTTCCATCTTTTTTATCTTCTAACTTTTTATATACTTTATTAGAAATCTTAGCCTTATATTTTCCATAGCATTCTATGTCGTCTTCATCTATATTTAATTTTTTTGCTATTTTATCTATTTTTTCTAATTCCACTTTTTCTGCGATTTCAATATCTGTCATCGATCCGCACCTCTCTTTTTTCATTATTTTAAAGACGATTGCTTTAGACATTTTTATCCCAAAGTAACCGTCCCATATTTTTTATGCTATAATTCCCACTACAATCCCAAGCAGTGCACCCACAAAAACTTGGATAGGCGTATGTCCTAAAACTTCTACTAATCTCTCTGAAACTTGAACACCTGTGAGACCTGGTGTTTCTATTATTTTATTTAATAATGCTGCTTGTTTACCTGCCGCTCTTCTAACTCCACATGCGTCATACATAACAACAAATGCCATTATTAATGCTAATGCGAATATTGGTGTATCAACTCCTTGGTATTTACCTATTAAGGTTGCCAAAGACACTACTATTGCAGAGTGTGAACTAGGCATACCACCTGCACCTATTATTCTCTTAAAATTAAATTTTTTTGTTGTTATTAAATCATGTATAACTTTATATAATTGGATAAAAAACCATAATAAAAATGGTATATATATATATTTATTTTGAATAAATTGGTTAAAACTATTCACTGTCATTCTCCTTATTCTTCAGATACAAAATTTTCCTCTTTTACCTCTCCATCGTTTTCAAGTAAAATGGTTATTTTCTTTTCTGCATTTTCTAAAATTTTATTACATTGTTTTGATATTTTTATTCCTTCTTCAAATTTAGATATTGATTCGTCTAAATTCAAATCGCCTTTTTCTAATTCTGTTACTATATTTTCTAAGTCACTCATATTTTTCTCAAAATTTGCTGTTGTCATTTTCTTTTCCTTTCCTTTATTTGTTTTCAGTAGTATTTAAAACGTTATTAATTAATGTGTTATTCTCAATATTATTTGTGTTTTCATTATCTGATGTATTCTTTTTTTCATATTCTTCAATATATTGAACCATATTCATTTGTGTTTTATTATTTGTATTTTTTTCTTCTTTATTATTCATTTTTACTTTAACCACAATTATTAATGTTATTATTGTAGTAATAGTTATTAAAATTTTTGCGCCATTTGTCATTTTAATTTCCTTTCTATAAAATTTCAGCCTGTTTTGTTCCATCTGAAAATTTTAAATCTATTTTATCTCCTGTATTTACATCTTTTGCACTCTTTATTATATTATTATTTTTTTCAACTAAAGAATATCCTCTTGTCAATGTTTTTAAAGGACTTAATGTATCAAGTTTTGCAACTAATTCCACATACTTAGTTTTTTCTTCTTTTTGTTTTGTTTTAATAATATTTTCTAATTTTTTAATATATGTATCTATCTTTAAATAATTATCATTTATATTTCTTAAAGGCTCTTTAAACACTCTACTTGACATACATTTTTCATATCTTAATTTCATTATTTCAACTTTTTTTACTAAACTTAATCTCAGTCTATTTTGATATGAATTTATTTTTTGTTTAACCTCGTACACATCAGGTACCGCAAGTTCTGCTGCTGCAGATGGTGTTGGTGCTCGCAAATCTGCTACAAAGTCTGATATTGAAAAATCTGTTTCATGTCCTACTGCAGAAATTACAGGTATTTCTGAATTATAAATTGCATGTGCAACAATTTCTTCGTTAAATGGCCATAAATCTTCTAATGAACCACCACCTCTTGCAAGAATTAAAACATCTGCTAATTGGTTTTTGTTCATAAATTTTATACCATCTGCTATTTTTTCTGCTGCCCCTTCACCTTGTACCGGTACAGGATATAATCTAATATTTACATTTGGATTTCTACGTGTACTTACATTAATTATATCTCTTATTACTGAGCCTGTTTGTGATGTTAAAACACCTATTATTTTAGGCATTTGTGGTATTGCTTTTTTATGTTCTTCTGCAAAATATCCTTCTTGCTCTAACCTTTGTTTAAGTTCTTCATATTTTTTATATAAAACCCCTACACCGTCTTCCTGCATTGCTTTTACATAAATTTGATATACACCATCTCTTTCAAAAACTGATACACCACCAAGTACAAAAACTTTCATTCCATCTTTTGGCATAAAATCAAGTTTTTGAGCATATGTTTTAAACATTACACATTTGATTAATGAATTTTCATCTTTTAGCGTAAAATACATATGCCCTGTATAATGATTTTTAAAGTTTGATATTTCCCCTTTTATCAAAACATTATTCAAATATTCATCATCAGCAATTTTATTTTTTATATAACTATTTAACTCAGTTACACTTATTGCCATATCCTCATATCTCATAAAATTACATTTCCTTTACTACACTTGCTAATATTCCATTTACAAAGTTTTTAGATTTATCTTCTCCATATTTTTTTGCTAATTCAACTGCTTCATTTATTGAAACTTTATATGGTACATCTGTAAATTTAATTTCATAAATTGCAAGTTTCAAAATAGTTAAATCCATTTTAGAAATTCTGCTTAATTTCCATTCTTCTTTTAAGTTTGTTTCAATATCTTTTAAAATTTCTTCTTGATGTTCTTCTATTCCATTTACTGCATTTGTTATGTATTTTTTTGCTTCTTCGTCTGTTATGTTGTTGCTTTCAAAATATAAGTCGATTTGTTCTTGTACATTTTCTACTTTTTGAATTTCTAAACTATATATCAATTTGAAAGCATTTTCTCTCATTTCTGTTCTATTCATTTTTATTTTTCATTCCTTCCTCAAAGCACAATTTTCCAAAATTATAATTATTTTTAATATTGCATTTTATAAACTACATTTTGTCTATGAATTATTTTAACATTGCATTTTATAAACTACATTCTGTCTATGAATTTTTTTAATTTTGCCTTAACATCATCTTTATTTTGTTGTACATAATTTCCAACAAATGCACCTGCTAATATTATTAAAATTCCAATAATTACATCATATAATCTAGTTGCTAATAAAACTATTGCAATTATTACTCCAATTATTGCTCCTTTGTATTGATTAATAAATTTTTTGAAATCGTCCATATTATCTCACCCTTTCACAACATAGAACCTCAATTTTAAGCCTCTGTTTTTTGTTTTTCTTGAACTGCTTTTTTTACTGTTATATTTACTTGTTTTACCTCTAAATCTGTTGTTTCTTTAACTTTACTTTTTATTTTATCTTGTAAATCTTTTGATAAATCTTTTATTACTGTGTCTGAACCAACTACTAAATTAACAAAAATATTTACATTGTTGTCTTTGTCTAATTCTACTTTTGATGATACATCTTTTGCCATTTTGTATTGTTTTGTTACTGCTTCTACTAAATTTTCTATTGTTTCTTTTGATATCATTAATTTACCATTTTCGTTTGCTAACAAAACACCTTGTTTGTCTTTCATTTCTTGCTTTGATGTTGGGTCAAAGAAAATACATCTAATTGATAATAGTATAAATACTATGCTAACTCCTAAAATTATTCTTGATGATGTTCCATATAGTAATAAATTTTTAACTAAATTTTGTACTACATTTATGTCTAACCATCCAAAGATTAATAAACATGCTATTATTGATAATATTAATATTATATTTGAATATATTATTAGTGTAAGTTTTTCTATAAATTTCATTTTTTATTCCATTCCTTTCGCAGGCCAATTTTATTGGCTTTTTTCTTAATTTTTTTTATTTTTGTTTTCATTTGCAATTTTTTAGTTTTGTTCTTCGTTGCTTTTTTGTTCTTTTGAAGTATTTTCGTTTTTAGAAATATTTGTATCTACTCCTTGTACATGTACATTTACTTCTTCTACTTTAAATCCTGTCATTCCTTCTACTGATTTTTTTACTCTGTTTTGTATTTCATATGCTACATCTGGTATTCTTGAACCATATTCTACAATGATGTTTACATCTATTTTCGCTTTATTTTCTGTTTTGTCTACTTTTATTCCTTTAGACATATTTTTCTTTCCACTAAATACTTCTGATATTCCTCCTGCAAATCCTCCTGCCATTGATGCTACACCTTGTACTTCTGATACTGCAACTCCTGCAATTACTGCTATTACATCATTTGATATTTCTATTCCATTTTCTGTGTCTTCTACTTCTTCATTTTGTTTTGTTTCTTCTTTTTGTTGATTTGTTTCATCTTGTTTCTCTATTTTTTCTGTATTTTCGCTTGTTTCAATTTCTGCTTGTTGTTCTTCTTTTTTTACAACTTCTTCCTTGCTTTCATTTTCTTCCATTTCAATTCCTCCTTTTTTGAAATTTTAAGAATGTGCAAAGTTTTTATATTATCGTTTTTTATAATATAAAAAATTGATATACTTAATACTTTATAAGTATATCAATTTTTGGTATTTTTTACAACCTTTTTATGCATTTTTTTACTAATTCTTTTAAAATTGATTGTTTTTATTCAAAGACTTGAAATTCTTCTATTTTATTGCCTCTCAAGAAATCCCCAATACTCATTCTTTTAGCATTTTCACCTTGAATTTCTAAAACGCTTAAAATACCTTGTTTTGTCTTAATAAATAATCCTTGTTTTTGGTCTGAAACAAGTACCGAACCATTTTCCAAACTTTGAGCCTTGTCAACATCAAAATCAATACTATTTACAATATCAACTTTCCAGAATTTTATTTTAGAACCATTCAAAAATGTATATGCACCCATAATAGGATTTAAACCTCTAACAAGATTTTTTATTTCTTGTGCAGTTTTATTTTTCCAGTCAATTTTAGCCATATCTTTGCTAAGCATTGGTGCAACTGAAAAATCATCTCCTTGTTTTTCTCTTGGTGCAGTTCCATTTTCAATTTGTTTTAATGTTTCAACCAATAATTCTCCACCAATTTTAGATAACCTATCCCACAATTCACCTGTTGTTTCATTTTCACCAATTTCAATTTCTTGTTTTAAAATCATATCACCTGTATCCATTCCAACATCCATATACATTGTTGTTACACCAGTTGTTTTGTCACCATTTAAAACAGCCCATTGAATTGGTGCGGCCCCTCTGTATTTTGGAAGTAAAGAACCATGTACATTTATGCAACCTAATCTTGGTATATCTAATATTTCTTTTGGCAATATTTTTCCATATGCTACAACACATATAACATCTGGATTCAAGTTTTTTATTTGCTCTATAAATTCTTCATTTTTTCTTACTTTTTCCGGTTGAAATATTTCTAATTTTTTTTCAATAGCAAATTCTTTTACTGGTGATGCAACTAATTTCATTCCTCTTCCTTTTGGTCTGTCTGGATTTGTTACAACTCCTAATATATTATAACCTGCAGTATATACAGCTTCTAAACTGTCTCTTGCAAAATCTGGTGTTCCCATAAATAAAATATTTAGCATTTATATATATATCTTCCTTTCTAATATTAATTTTTGTAACATAGTTATTACTTTTCCTTAAAATCCAATTGTTCATTTCCCATATTAAAATCCAATATATTTATTCCTTGAAGTTCATTTTCTTTTATCATTCCCGCTTTTAATGCCTTATTTAAAATATCTTCTATTTCTTTCTCCTGTATCTCTAATAAGTTAGAAATGTTTTGCTTGTCTTCTCCTAGTTTCGTGTATAATACTATAATTCTTGTCAAACTATCTTGTTTTGTTTCAACTTCAAAACTCTGTTTTTTACTATGTAACTTTTTATTTCTATACAATGCTTGATTTTCTATATCTTGTATTTCTAAATCACTCATCTTCAATTTTTTGTATAACTCTTTTAAATTTTTAAATTGCAATAATAAACTAATTATTTTTTCTCTATTATTTATATTTAAAAGATGAGCATTTCTTTTAGTTAATCTTATTTTTAAAATATTTATATATTCTTCCGGTAATCCTGTAACCTCATTTATTACTTCTGCATTATTATTTCCATTTTTTATTATTTGTACAGATTTATTTACTTTTTCAACATTTTCTAAATACTTTTTAATTTTACTTAAATTTTCTGGTTTTTCTTCTGATAGTGATTTTATTTTATAATTTTCTATATTTCTAATCATACTTAAGGCTTTTTCATTTTGTCCACTCATAATGCATAATTTGCAGTAATTGACAATGTCTTTATAGTTTATTTCAGCATTTTTCATTCTCTTTTCCAATGTTTCTAATTCTTTTTTTAAATTTTGAAGTTTTTTTCTTATTGCTCTATACTGTTTTATTTGCTGATTAGTTATTTTTCCTTTTTTTCTTATTTTGTCAATTATCTCAAACATATAACTCTTGCTTTTTCCTGTTTTTTCAACAATTTCATTTATATTAAATCCTTGTTTTAAATATTTAAATACTTCTTTTTCTAATTCAGTTAAATTATTATACAAATTTTCATTTTTTTCTTTTATTTTTTTATATTCTTTTATTTTTTCCTTGGAAATTTTTCCTTCTTTTATAAAATTTTTTCTTATTTCTGTAACACTATATTTTTCAAAATGCTGTTCTGGATACCTATCAATTGTTTCTTGTACAGATAGTCCTAATTTTAAAGCTTCAAAAACAGCTTTTCTTTTATTTTTCGTACTTGTTTCTAGTTTATCTTTCCATTTTTGTATGTCATTATCATTAATATTTTGTTCTTCTTTTATTTCCCTTATATAGGGTACCATTTTCGTTTCAGTTATTGATAATTTTTTTGCAATGTCTTTTTTTGTAATACCCTTTTTAAGCATTTTTAGTATTTCAATTTTGTCCTTTTCTCTTTTTTCCTGTCTGTATTGTTTTATTTCTTCTTTTGTTATCTTCTTCTCCTCTAAGATCTTATCTAGCATATTTAAAAACACTTCATTATTCAATTTAGGGTGTCTATACCTTATATCATAATTATCATAACCTAAAGTTAAATAGTCTATTATTTGCTGTTCTTCTAAAACCTCTGTATTATTTTCTTTTGGTTTTGGCTTCTTTTTCGGGTTTATTTTTGCACTATCTATTTCTTCCTGTGTAATGACTTTTTCTTCTATTAGCCATACCGTTACATTTTTTATTTGACAGTCTGTCATTGGTACTCTTCTTGAAATCGATTTATATGTTTCTCCATTTTTAAGTCCTTTCAAAATTTCCACTGTTACAGGATCTTCTATCCTTCTTTTTCTTTCTCTCTCATGTCTTACTTTATCAATTTCCTCTTGAGTTATTAAATTATATTTTATTCCTTCATTTACATAGTTATTTATTGTACTTTTTGATACATTTATTTCTGGTTTACTTTCTATTTCTATGCTACTTAGTCCTTGCCTTTTGTATTCAAATATTTTTTGAACTGTTTTATCTTCTTTTAAATTTCTAATCTTTTCTGCTCGTTTTCCATCTTTTATATCTTCTTCAGTCAATTTTCCCTTTTTCATCATATCTTGTTTTATCTTAAGCAGTTCTTTGTATTCTTTTCCAATTTCGTTTGCAATTTTATTAAATGAATATCCTTTTTTTACTAATTCTATAATCTTTTCTTCCATAGGATTTTCTCCAATTCATTATTTTTCTGGCTCCACGTACTCCATAGTACCCGGAACAATTTTATCAACAAAAACTTCTCCCTCTAAATGGTCATACTCATGGCAAATAGCCTGGGCCAACAAGTCTTTAGCCTTAACTTTAACTCTTTTTCCATTTCTATCAGTATATTCTGCTGTAACTTCATCTGGTCTTACAACTTTTGCAAATTGATTTGGAAAACTTAAACATCCCTCTTCAACTTCTCTTTCACCTTTTGTTTTTAAAATAACTGGATTTATAAAAACAATTGGTCCTTTGTCATCATATAAATCTACAACAAAAACTCTTTTTAAAATTCCAACCTGTACAGCTGCTAGTCCCACACCATTGTACTTATGCATTGTGTCTATCATATCATCTATTAATGTTTGTAGTTTTTCATCTATTTTTTCAATTTTTCTTGATTTTTTATTTAAGATTTCGTCTCCTTCATATCTTAGATTTCTTATTGCCACTTTTCTTCCCCCACTTCTATATTATTAATTTATACCATACTATTTGGATTTACATCAACTGAAACTTTAGTATTTTTGTAATTTTCACTATATATCTCTTTTAACAAATTATTTAAAACTCCATTTGCCTGTTCATTCATATTGCCTTTTATAATAATTCTCCATCTAAACCTATTTTGTATTTTATCTATTGGTGATGGCATTGGTTTAAAAGTTTTAAATTCTTCATTATTTAAATTTTTAATTAAATATTCATATGCTTTATTTGAAACTTTTTTTATCTCCGCTTCGTTCAAACTATTAAATCCAATTATTATTATATCGCAAAATGGCGGATATTTCAACTGCTTTCTTAAAGTGATTTCCGTTTCGTAAAATTCTTGATAATTTTGTTTTTGTGCATCTTGAATACTAAAATTTTCTGGGTTATATGTTTGTATTATAACTTTTCCCGGTAAATTCTCTCTTCCTGCTCTTCCTGCAACTTGTGTTAAAATTTGAAATGTTCTTTCTGTTGCTCTGTAATCATCAATATTTAATGAACTATCTGCAGCTATAACACCTACTAATGTTACTTTTGGAAAATGATGTCCTTTTACGACCATCTGTGTTCCAATTAATATATCAATACCATCATTTTTGAATTTGTTTAAAATTTGTTCATGTGAATTTTTCTTTGTTACTGTATCTACATCCATTCTTATTGTTTTAGCCTGCGGAAATTGTTTTAATATCTCTTGCTCTAATTTTTGTGTTCCTGTTCCAAAATATCTTATTTTATCACTTCCACACTCTGGGCATTTTGTAACAACTTTTTCTTCATATCCACAATAATGACATTTCAATTTATTTTCATAACTATGATATGTCATACTGATATTGCAGTTCTTGCATTTTACAGTGTACCCACAATTTCTACACATTATAAATGTTGAATATCCTCTTCTATTCAAAAACAAAATTGTTTGTAGTTTATCTTTTAAATTCTGTTCTATTGCTTGATATAAATCAAAACTTAACATTGACCTGTTTCCATTTGCAAGTTCTTGTTTTAAATCTACAATTTCTACTTTTGGCAAATTAGAATTATTTGCTCTTTTGGTCAACTCTAATAATGTGATTTTTTCTGTTTCTTTTGCATTATAAAATGTTCTTAAATCAGGCGTTGCACTTCCTAAAACTACTGGAACATTTTCTTGTTTTGCAATTTTCTTTGCAACTTCCTTTGCATCATACTTTGGACTTGCTTCTGATTTATATGAGCTATCATGCTCTTCGTCTATTATGATTATTCCTAAATCTTTGACTGGTGCAAATATTGCAGACCTTGCACCTATAACAATTTTTGCTTTATTTTCTTTTATTCTTTCCCATTCATCATGTCTTTCTCCTATTGATAATTTACTATGTAAAACCGCTATTGTTTCTTTCCCAAATCTTGATATAAATCTATCCAACATTTGTGGAGTTAATGATATTTCTGGTACTAAAACTATTGCTGACATTCCTTCTTTTTGGGCTTTGTCTATTAGTTGTAAATACACTTCCGTTTTTCCTGAACCTGTAACACCATAAAGCAAAAATTCTTCATATTTCTTGCTATCCATACTTGTTGAAATTTTGTTGAAAGCATTTTGTTGTTCTTCTGTTAATTTTAAATTATTTGTATTTTCTATGTTTTTGTTTTCTAATGGATTTCTTTCCACTTTTTGTTCAACTAATTCTAGATATTCATTTTTTATTAATGTATTTACTATTGCTCTTGAACAGTCTGTAAATGCCTCTATGTCTGGTATTGTACATCCTTCATTGTCTTTTACAAAATTTAAGATTCTTATTTGCTTTTCTGATTTTATTTTCTTAGTTTCTATTTCAAAATTTATCTCTTCAAAATCTTTTTTTAAATAAACAACATTTATTTTTTTGTCTTGTATTCTTTTATTTACATCTTTTGCATTTGTTCCCGGTGTTTGCATTAACCTGATACAGTCTGATATAGTACAGAAGTATCTTTTTGCCATCCAATTTGCAAGTTCTATTTGCTTGTTTGTTAGTCCATTTTCTACTTTTGCTATATCTTTTATTTCATATTGTGATTTTTCTTTTATTTTGACCACATGTGCTTCTTCTAGCGTTTTCATTTTTCCAAATGGTACTAATACTTTGCTTCCAATTAGTATCAGTTCTTCCATTTCTTTTGGTATGTTGTAGTCAAATGTTCTGTTTAGTTGTTTTGCTTTGCTATTTATTATTACTTCTGCTACCAATTGCTTCCGCTCCTTTTGTTTTTTCTGTTTTTTATTATATCATATTGTTTGATGTATTTCTAGAAATTTTTTCAAAAAAATAAAGGTGATTTTTCGCCTTTATTTTATCTTTTTTTATTTTAATTTTGTAAGTATATCAATTTTTATATTTTTTATTTTGTCCCTATCAGTATAGTACGAAAACTCCAGTCACCAAAACCTGCTATGTCACTATTGTTAATATTAAACATTGTTTTATTTTCACCATATGTAGCACCTCTTCCCAAAAAAGAAAAATTGATATACGGAAATGCTAAATTCTCGCCAAATTTACAATTTAAACTGTCACCATTTAAAATTAAAAATTCAAGAATCCCATCTCCATATCCATATTTATCATTTTTTAAACTATAATATTTTTTTAAATTATTATCCGAAGCATCATTTTCTTCATCATATGGATAAGCAGTTGCATATTCAGTACTAAATGTTTTATATCCATCTATATTTTTATTAGAATTTGCAAATTGTTTTGCATTATTGGTTAATATTTTACTGCCATTTGTTATATACGCAGATTGCATTTCATTTGCACATCCTCTTAAATCATATACACCAGTTATATTTTGCGTTGAACTCCCTTTTTGTCCTATTTCAGTATACCAAGCATATGAAGTTATTTTTCCATCTTTATTTGTTATAATATCTTCATATGGTGGTTCTTTATTGCACCAATTAACTCCTTGATTTTCTGATTGTGTATATCCAGTTATTCCATAAATCGAATAAATATTCTCAATGCAAACATTATTATAACTTATTTCTGTTTTTCCATCTAATCCATATGAACTTTGTGTTAAATATGCAACTGCTCCCCATTCACTATTTTTTGACATATGAGAATCCGTTTCATTACCATCTAAACCATATATATTATTTGAAGCAGTTAAATTTCTAGACAATTCATAAGCATCGCCTATTTTTATCATATTATATGCATATGTTCTTCCCAAAAAAACAGGAAAATCTTTGCCTGTTGAACTTCGCACTTTTGTAACATCATTATTTCCACCTGCAAAACCCGCTTGGAATTTAGCTACCCAAAAGCCAGGGATTTCATCTCTCCACTCGCCATTCATATAATGATTATTTTTTCCTTTTTCACTTCCATCTTCAAAAGCAGGATGTATATGACCATAATCTTTGTCAACTTGTTTTTTACTTGTTCTAATAAACTTTACATCAATTTGCGTACCATTTATTTTATATTCATATCTAGGTATCCACACCCAATAACCAGTAATTTGTCCTTCACTATTTTTAGTTATTGCATTTGCCCATTTTTTATTATCATAACTAAACCATTTTTTCCATTCTTCATCTTTGCTATTTTCAGTCAATTCAACAGTATTATTATTTTCATCAAAATATACTGGTATCATACCTGTCATTATCTTAGGAGAATTAGAAACCCCATTCCAACTTCCATCTTGTTTTTTATAGTTAACCACAGCATCTACATCTATATTTTGTTGTCCTAAGTCTATTTCATCTCCATGTACAACTTTTATATTATACGTTCCAGATTTTTCAACAACAAATTCTAGCTTATTTGAAATATGCCATTCTTCTTCAGTATTTAACTTATATTTTACCTGCCAATTATTAACATATCCACCATAATTAGTAATTGTTACAACAATTTTACATTCGTCTCCTTCTGCTTTTGTAGTTACTTCAAATGCCTGTTCTGATTTATCCGGATTTTTATTCTTATTATGATATTCCACATTATACATTCCATCATCCATTTGGTCTATCATATAATATGTTATTCCTTTATATGTAAATCCTTCACATGATACAACATATCTATATTCAACATTTATCAGATAACTTCTGTCAAACCCGTCTAATCCTAATTGACTTTTTATTTCATTTGAACTTATAAATCTAAATCCACTTTCTATCGCTTTTTTTTCTTCTTCTGTTTTGTCTTTATAGATAATTCCACTGACTATTTCGTTGTTTAGGATTTCTTTTTGTGTGTTACTTATTTTTTGTCCTATGTCTGTATTACCTTTTTCATTTAATTCGTTTACTTTTGTTTGTAGAATTGTTAGTTCGCTTTTTATTTTATTAAATTTGGCATATTCTATTGTGCCTTTTCCAGTGTTTATTCCAACTGATACTAATATTAACATTATTATTACTGTTATTACTAATGCAACAAGTGTTATTCCATTTTCATTTGTTTTTTTCATGATTGTTCATCCTTTCATAGTTTAGTTAAAAAATCTTCTAAAAATGTTTCAAAAGTTTAAAAATTCTGCAAATGCCATTTTTGATAATCAACACTTGCAGAAAACTATATTGGCTGGGGTACTGTGATTCGAACACAGGAATGTCGGAGTCAGAGTCCGATGCCTTACCGCTTGGCGATACCCCAATATTTACATCAAATTTATACTATCACAATTTAAAATATTTGTCCATAGGAAATCAACGATTTATAAAAAAAGACAGCAAGCGTTACAATATAAATCGCCATAAAATTGTAACGCCCTTGCCTTGTATCTCTAATCAAAACTAAAAGTACCATCATCATTACTAAAAGAATCTATTGTAAACTCATTTTCTCCTCTATTAATTACAGGTATTGAGTTATCTACAACAATACCGGTTTCAATTTCAATTTTTTCACTATTCAAGCCACCATTATCCACAGCAAATCCTTCTGTAAAAACTAATTTTAATTTTCCATCAACAGTTAAATTACTTAACTGAATATCTACAGTTTTATAATCTACCTTGTCCTGAACTTGTCCAAATTTCATATTAGCTTCATTGATATAATTTCCGTTTATTTTAATCTTAAAGTGATTTTCATCTACAAATATTTCTTTTAAATTCTTATCTTGAATTTTTATTTTTGCAATTATATTATGGTTTTTATTTGCATAATTTTTATATTCCGCATCACTATTTTGAATGCTTATCAATTCTATTTGAGGTTTTGTTCTATCAATGTTGAGATTTGCTACGCAAATTTCTTGTTGCAATACATATTGGGCAAATGAATCTGTGAAATTTAAAATTATAAACATGTATATAAGCATTGCAATTACTAACATATATATTTTTTTATTTCTAATTTTTATCACCTCTCTATTTTTCTTTTCCAAAAACAAAAATATCAAATTGATATTTTTCTATATTTTTCCCGTCATGAGTATCTTGAGCGTCAGTATTTTGCTGATTTTCCTTTTCATATGGCCAATACCATAAAATTGTTATATTTACTTTTGTGTTTTTTTCTATTGTTCCATTTAAACTATTTGAAAGTTCTTCCAAAGTATCGGCCTTTGATAAGTTTTGTCCATTTACTAGTGACATAAAATTCAAATTTCTTGGCTTTTCATTTTTACTTTTAAATTCCACTTGATAAAACAAATTTTTATTAGAGTTTAATATTATATTAAATTTTCCATTTGTTCCTGGTTCTATTTTTTTGTTAAATTGCTTATTAACTGTATCTGATAAATTAACCGTTTTAAAGTTCATATTATTATAATTCACTTTAAATTCGTACTTTTCTTCATTTTCTTTATTTTGAATATGGAATAGTTTTAGAAATAAAAAATCATTATTTTGCTTTTTGTTCAAACTAGGTTTGAATTTTAAAAATGTTAAGAATAAAATTGATAAAATTAATATTAAAATAATTTTAATTTTTTTGTTGTTTTTCATAACATCACCTTAAGCCTTTTCCTGCTCTGTATGTACTTTAACTTGAATTTTGCCTATTATATCTTTAAATGAGTTTGTATTGTTGTAAGTAATTTTTATTTTATACTCTATTTCTTCTTTTTGATTCTTTGATATTTTTATAAATTCTGTTTTATTGTTGTTAAGCTTAATTTGATTTTCTTGTTGATATAACTCAATTTTAACAGAATCATCTGCATCAGATATTATTTCAATATAATATTTTAAGTCAGTTTCTGTAATCTTATCTTGTTCATTGTAGTTTTTTATTTTAAATGTATATTCTCCTGAATTTTGGGTTTCCGTTATATCTATGGCTGGATTATTTTCTACTACCAGAATTGGCTCTGCTACCTGTGCATTACCTTTTATTACTACTTCTTCTATTGCTTTTGCCATACTATATCCGCAAAACATTAGCAAGATTATTATGAATATTATCAAACCTGCAGTTAAAAATCTACTTGTTGGCTTTGTTTTTTCTTCTGTTTTATATATTTTTCCTTTTTGGACTATTGGCAAATTTCCATATTTTATTTTTTCTTTTTTATTCAACCTTTCTCCTTTCATTTTATTTAATACACATTTCCATATCTTTTTATTTTTTATCCTTGGGGATTAATTTGTGTACCTGTAACAATTACATCAAATGTATAATTTGATATTTGTTTTGCTTCTTTTGTATCTAGTTCATTGTTTCTTGCTTTTTCCTCATCCGTTGTTCCTGTCTCGAATGGCCATTCCCATCCAATTGTTATTGTTTCTTCTTTATTTTCAGCATTTGCAAACAATGAACCTACAATCATATTTTGTAAATATCCTAAAGATTCATAGGTTTGACCATTATATATAAATTTTAAGTTGCTTGGTTTTGCTGTTTCATTAACAAAATTTATTGCATACATTACTCCTACATCTGAACCTGTTGAATCTAATTTAATTTGAAATTCTCCTGATGTTCCTGGTGCTACTTTTCCATTTGCTAGTGTTATATTATTTATTGTTGAGCCTAATGAAATTGTTTGCATTGTTTCTTCATTTTCGTTTACTTTAAATTTCCAACTTGCAATTTCTGCTACTCCATTTCCTGTTACTTTTGACATATATTTGGCATATGCCTGTCCTCCTATAAATGATACTAGTATTATAGCAATAGTGATGACTATTAATACAATTTTTGTCTTCTTTTTCAATAACATTCCTCCTTTTTTTATTTTTTGATTTTTGGGATTTTTTTGATTTTTTTGATTATAAAAATTCTTTTGACTTATTTTTGAATTAAAATATTAAAATATAAAAATATGAAAATGTAATTTGATTATACTTCCTGTTTTGTAATTTGTCAACAAAAACTTTTCGACAAAATACGACAATATCAAGTTTTAGGCGCTATTTTTCAATACTTTTAGCGCCCTTTTCTGAATATATTTTTTGTTCTACTTTTTGTTTACCCCTATTATTCCACCTAATGTTCCAAATATTATTGCAGCTATTATCATTATTATTGATTGCATATTTAATACAAATTTCCAGTTTAATATACTTGAAATTAAATATATTATTGCAATATATCCTATTCCTATGATTGCTCCATTTATCAAACCGTTTTTCTTTATTTTTGTGTTTTCTATTGAACTTCCTACTAAAATGCTTATTGCTGTTATTATCATTATCACTGGATTTATTATATTCTCTTCTATATTTGTGTATGTTAATATTATTGAGAATATTATTAGCGTTATTATTGTTACTGCCATTGATATTCCTATTCCTTTTGCTATTCTTGATATTGTATTGCTTTCTTTTATTTGTGTTTTTTCCATAATTTCCTCCTTGTAACTCCTGGATTTTAATTCTATTTATTAAATTATATTTAATTTCATACTTTTTTATGAAGAATTTATAATTATATTAAATAATTTTATAAAAAGGATAAAATGGCATAATAAAAAGACCTTTTCAGGTCTTTATTTTGGCTGGACTGGCTAGATTCGAACTAGCGCATGCCAGAGTCAAAGTCTGGTGCCTTACCGCTTGGCTACAGTCCAATATATACTGGGGTGGAAGATGGGACTCGAACCCACGGTCTCCAGTGCCACAAACTGGCGCGTTAACCAACTACGCTACATCCACCATAGTTTCCGTGCTTGTTCTTGGCACTCTCTAAGTATACCTCATTTATATCTACTTTGTCAAGTCCTAATCTAAAATTTTTGTAAAAATATTTATCCGTTTAGTATTTGATTTCTTATACAAACAAAAAAGAAGGAACGTTTCCTTCTTTTTTGTTTATATAAAATAATTATACTTCATTATTATCAACTATTTCATTGCTTCTTCTACTGCAACAGCTACTGCAACTGAAGCACCAACCATAGGGTTATTACCCATACCAATTAATCCCATCATTTCAACGTGAGCTGGTACTGAAGAACTTCCTGCAAATTGAGCATCTGAATGCATTCTTCCCATAGTATCTGTCATACCATAAGAAGCTGGTCCAGCAGCCATATTGTCTGGATGTA
>CAKPJK010000028.1 GCA_934162615.1 uncultured Clostridia bacterium | reverse complement strand
CATTATAAATATTATACTGAAAAGGAATGGGATAATCATTCTAATTATGATATTTGTATTAATAGTGATGCTTTTGGTGTTGAAAAATCTGCTGATTTAATTTGTGAATTAGTTGAAAGCAAACTTGAAATGGTAAAAGCATAAAGGTAAAAGAGGAGCACATGGTGCTCCTCTTTATCAAAATTACATATTAATTTTGATATTATTTTCCCTATAAAATGAATTTGTAAGTTCGAATTTTATTTGTTCATGTTCTTTTTGATGGGATGCAAATTCAAGTAGACAATTATGACAATCATATCCAAAAAGTTCACATCTCCATTTTGCAGAGCCAATTGCATTTCCTGGTGCACATAAATTAAAAGCTTCCCACTCTTTTACTTGTTCGAGTTGGGTGATTTTACCTCTTTGATGAATATCATTGATTTCTTCTTGAGATAAATCAATAATGTTATAATTTAATATTTTAGTGGTGATAATATAGTCACATAGTTTTTTTAAAGCTATGATAGCTCCTCCTTTTGATTTTGTGTAAATAGCTTTATCGATAAGAGAACTGTCAAGTTCCATATGTAGATATTTACTGAAATAATTTTTGAATTCAGTATAGTCCTCAAAAATGTAAACCATATTAGTATTCTTGGAATTTGGGATATTATATTGCTTGCGTTTTTCGATGACGGCACCTGTAAGAAACAGATATAGTTTTGTTTTAAAATCTAATTTGATATTCATTAATGTCCTCCTGCCTAATTAATATGTAATTTCAATGTACAATCAACTATTTAATGTTGAGTTTTACTGCAAAAATCGTATAAAAACGAATGCCTTACTTTAATACTATATCATGTTTTACATAAATTTGCAATGATTTAATAGAATTCTTTTGGCTTGTATCATAAAAATGTTAAATTTTACACTAAATACAATAAATATTTATTTTTGTGATATAATACTTCTAAGATTACTTTACATAGATTTTATAAAAATTACAATTTTATTTGAGGTGGAAGAAAATGAATAAATTATTAAGTATAAATTACAATTTTTTTAAAGTAGAACCACAGAAATTAATAGAAATAATAAATAAAAATAACAATAAAAATAACAATAAAAATATAGAATTAAGTAAAGAAAATCTTAATGATATGAATAATCTAAAAAAGTTAAAAAAAGAAGATATGATAGAAATTTTAGAGCAAAATAAGTACTGAAAAGGAAAATATAAATGTTGTTTTGGAATATGCACTTGATTATATAGATGGAGTTAATTTTAAATCAAAGATGGAAAAATATATAAAAAATTAATGTGATTATATGGTGATAAAATATAAAAATAGCAGTATTACAAATCAATGTAAATACTGCTATTACATAATTTTAATTGGAGCGGGTAGCGAGAATCGAACTCGCGCAACCAGGTCGGAAGCATGGGATTCTACCACTAAACTATACCCGCATCAACATATTCATTATACAACAAATATAACAAATATGCAAATAAAAATCAAAATTTAACATCCCTTAAAACAAACTCCTTACCATTCAAATAATTTAGTAAACCACTATCAGAAGAAAAGTCAAACTTTAATTTATAACTACAAAGCATTTGCTGAGACTTCTTAAACAACTTATTGATATCATTTTTTCCATATTTACCATCACCAACAATAGGAAAACCTAAATAAGCCAAATGAGCCCTAATTTGATGAGTTTTTCCAGTTTCAATTTCAACATCCAAAAGAGAAGTATTGTCTTTACGTCTTTCCAAAACAGAAAAAGAAGTAGCAATTTTAACATACCCTTTTTGGGGAGTATTAGAAATATATACCATAGACTTTTTATTATCTTTAAACAAATACGCTTCATCTCTTTTAAAATTTGTAGAAGGAATTCCATACACTAAAGCAAGATAATGTTTTTCAATTTCATGTTTTTTAAATTTATCAAGAAGAATATTTAAAGACGTTTCATTTTTTGCAAATAAAACCAAGCCAGTAGTATTTCTATCTAATCTATGACATGGCATAGGTTTAAAATCATAATCTGAGTATTTTTTATGCACTATAGTAGTTAAAGAATTTTCACCTGTAACTTCGATATTTGCGGGTTTATTTATAACTAAAATATTATCATCTTCAAAAATAATATTTAAATTAATAGAAGATTTTGAGTCTAACAAAGAATCTGCTATATAAACTAAAATTTCATCTCCTTCAAAAACAGAAATATCTTTGTTTACACGTTTTCCATTAATTTTAATATCTTTTTTTCGCAATGTATTACAAAAAAGACCATAAGTCAAATTTGGAACATTATCCAATAAAAATTTATTTAATTTTTTTCCATCATATTTTTTATTAACAACTAATTTTTTCATATCTATATTATACTGTATAAAATTAAAAAAAACAATAGACAGAAAAGCAAATAAAATGTATAATAGACAAAGAAAAGAATTTAAACGAGAGGACAAAAACAGAATGAAAAAAAGAGTATTATTCATATCAAGTACTGGTGGTCATTTAAGCGAATTATTACAATTATCACCATTATTTGAAAAATATGATTATCATATAATAACAGAAAAAGATAAATCAAATGAAAAGTTAAAAGAGCAATATGGAAACAAATTAGACTTTTTGCCATATGGAACAAGAGCAAAATTATTCACATACATATTCAAGTATTTTTATTTATGTTTAAAAACGGTATATTTTTATTTTAAATTAAGACCAAACGTGATAGTAACAACTGGAACACACACAGCAGGGCCAATGTGTTATTTAGGAAAGATATTTGGAAGTAAAATAATTTATATAGAAACATTTGCAAATAAAAATAAAAAAACTGCTACAGGTAGATTGATTTATCCAATTGCTGATTTATTTATTGTGCAATGGAAAGAAATGTTAAAATTATATCCTAAAGCAGTATATGGAGGGTCAATTTATTAATTTTTATATATTAGGAAATTTAGGCAACTTTTCTAATATATAAAATTACAATGTATTGAATACCGTAAATGGATAACTCAAATGGAAAGCCAAATGGATAACGAAAAATGGATGCTTAAAATGGAGGAAATATGATATTAGTATTATTAGGAACGCAAAATAATAGTTTCCATAGATTATTAGAAGAAGTGGAAAAAAATATAAAAAATAAAACAATACAAGAAGAAGTAATAGTTCAAGCAGGATATACAAAATTTGAATCAAAAAACATGAAAATTATAGACTTGATGTCAAAAGAAGAGTTGGCGGAATATCAAGATAAAGCAAGTTTAATAATAACACATGGTGGCGTTGGTTCAATTATATCTTCAATAGAAAAAGGAAAAAAAGTAATCGCAGTACCACGTAAACATGAATATGGAGAACATGTAAACAACCATCAAATACAAATAATAAAAGATTTTACAGATAAGGGATATATAATAGGAATTGAAAATGTTGAAGATTTGCATGATGCAATTATAAAATCAAAAACATTTGAACCTGTAAAATATCACCCCAATAATAGCAAAATGCTAAAGATAATAGAAAATTTTATTGAAAATATATAAAAAGGTTTAAGGAGTGTCCCCATGTCCCTAAAAAAAGGGATTTTAAGGAACGTCCCTAAATCCCGAAAGGATAAAAGAATGAATGAGGATAGAATAATAAATCCAGGGTTAGAAGATGTGGGAGAAGAAAGGCTAGAGAACACATTAAGACCTCAAACTTTGGATGAATATATAGGACAAGACAAAGTAAAAGAAAATATGAAGGTATATATAGAAGCAGCAAAAAAAAGAGGAGAGGCATTGGACCATGTTTTATTATATGGACCTCCGGGGCTTGGAAAAACAACACTTTCAAATATAATTGCAAATGAAATGGGAGCAAATATAAAAATTACGTCTGGACCGGCAATTGAAAGACCAGGAGATTTGGCATCTTTGCTTACAAATTTGGCGGAAAATGATGTATTATTCATTGATGAAATTCATAGATTAAGCAAAAATGTAGAAGAAATATTGTATCCTGCACTTGAGGATTATACAATTGATATTATGATTGGAAAAGGGCCAAGTGCAAGGTCAATAAGACTAGATTTGCCAAAATTTACATTAATTGGTGCAACAACAAAAGCGGGTTCGTTAACAACACCATTAAGAGATAGATTTGGAATTGTAAACAGACTTGAATTATATTCAGTAGAAAATTTAAAGAAAATTGTAAAAAGGTCTGCAAAGATTTTGAATGTTGAAATTGATGACCAAGCGGCAGAAGAGATTGCAAGAAGGTCAAGGGGGACGCCAAGAATTGCAAATAGATTATTAAAAAGGGTTAGAGATTATGCAGCAGTTTTAGGTGATGGAGATATAGATTTAAAAATTGCAAAACATGCATTAAATAAACTTGAAATTGATGAGTTGGGACTAGATGAAATTGATAGAAAATTGTTAGATACAATGATAGTTCAATATGCTGGTAGACCTGTTGGAATAGAGGCTTTGGCAGTAACTGTTGGTGAGGAAGTTGATACAATAGAAGATGTATATGAACCTTACTTAATCCAAATAGGTTTTATATCAAGAACTTTAAGAGGAAGAGTTGTTTTGCCACCAGCATATAAACATTTAGGATATAATTATAATGGTGATTTAGGACAACAAAGTTTTATATAAATGTATGAACGAGATGGAAGAGGTATATATGAAAAAAAATACAACATTAAAACAAGACATATTAATCATTCTATTTATATTCTTAGCGGTATTTTCAATAATAATTATAAAACCAATAAGTGATTTAGACGAAATATGGAATTATAACACTGCAAGAGCAATATCGCAAGGATTAATACCATACAAAGATATAAGTATGATTACAACGCCTGTATTACCAATGCTTACAGCAATAATTTTAAAAGTTATAGCAAATGAAATTATTGTTTCAAGAGTATTGGCGGCTACTTTATGGACAGGAATACTTTTTACAATATATAAAATATTTAACAAAATAATGAAAGAAGAAAACATGTCTCTAATATTTACAGCATTGATAGGAATTATTTGTAGAGACATTTATTGTATTGACTATAATGTAGCAGTGTTATTCATTACATTAACTATATTATATCAGGAGTTAAAAAACATAGAAAATGCAAAAAAACATGACAAAAAAAGAGATTTTATGATGCGGATTGCTTGCAGGAATTGCCATTTGTACAAAACAAAGTATAGGGGTAACGTTAGCAATAATAGTTGTAGGATATAAATTGATGTTTGTAGATAGCAAAGAGCAATTTAAAGAATATGTAAAAACAGCAATTACTCGAATAATAGGAATACTAATACCTACTTTAATTTTTATAGTATATCTTATTGTTACACACTCATTAGTGGATTTTATAAATTATGCTGTATTAGGAATAAAAACATTTTCAAATAGAATAAATTATATGTCTTTATTTAGTAATAGTAAAATAGAGATAAGGGTGTTGGCTTTATGGATTCCTATTTCAATTATTGTAATGTCTATAGTATTGATAATAACAAATATACAAAAAATGGAAAATGAAATTATTGATAACTTAACTACTTTATTGGTATATAGTTTATCAATTATAATTGTAATGTATCCAATTTCAGACAAGATTCATTTTTTAATAGGTGGATTAATAGCAATTATTGGAATGTTATATATGTTCTTTTTATTGGGAAAATTAGTATATGACAAGATAAATGGTGATAAAAAACTAAAAATTTATAAAATAATAACAGGTCTTGTATGTGTTAGTTTGTTTGCGATTATTTTAAGCAAGGGATTAACAAACTTATATAATTATGCAAAAAAAGAAAAAAATACAGAAATAAACCATTATAAATATATTGAAATGTCTCAAGGTTTAAAAAATAAAATTAATAGTATTGATAATTATATTTTAGAGGCAGAGCAAAATGGTGATAGAGTATATATTTTGGATGCAGAAGCGGCTATATATATGATTCCAATAGATAGATATAACAAAGGCTATGATATGTTCTTAAAAGGAAATATTGGCAAAGATGGTGAGCAGGGACAAATAGAAAAAATAAAGAAAAAAAATGATAATGAAATAATATTGGTAAGAAAGTCTAATTTTAAAATTAATTGGCAAACACCTAAAGAAGTTGTAGAATATGTAAGAGAAAATTTAGAAAAAATAGGGGAAATAAATATATTCGAAATTTATAAATAAAAGGAATAAAAATAAATATAAATGATTTATACCTTTGGGAAGGAAAAACAAAAATGAAATTATTAATGCATACATGTTGTGCACCATGCAGTGTTTATTGTATTGATGCTTTAAAAGAAGAAGGGATAGAACCAACAATATATTGGTACAACCCAAACATACATCCATATATGGAATATAAAGCAAGGAGAGATACATTAAAAGAATATGCGAAAAGTTTAAATTTAAATGCAATATTTGATGAAGATTATGGATTAGATAATTTTTGTAAAAATGTAGTAGGAGATTTACAAAATAGATGTAAAAATTATTGTTATCCGGTACGTTTAAGAAAAACTTTTGAATATGCAAAAGAAAACGGATATGATGCGGTTACAACAACACTTTTATATAGTATTTATCAAAATCATGATTTTATAAAAGAATATATGGAAAAGTTAAGCGAAGAGTTTGGAATAGAATTTTTATATAGAGATTTTAGAGTTGGATTTAGAGATGGACAAAATAAAGCAAGAGAATTAGGACTATATATGCAAAAGTATTGTGGATGTATATTTTCAGAAGAAGACAGATATTCTAAAAAAATAAGAAGAGATAAGGAACAACAAAATATAAAATAAAACTTTGAAAAAAAGGGAAAACAAGAGATGATGAAAATAATAAAGGATAAAAAATTTAAATATATACTTATATTTTGGCTGGTTATTAGTATTCAATTTGTAATAGGAGCCAATTTGCAATACAAAGGATATTCAATAAAAGATGGCAAAGACTTTGCAATAAGTGTAATAAAAATAATATTATTAACAATAATATTTGTAGCATTGCATTATTGTTGTCTAGAATTGAAAAATAAAATTCAAAAAAGAAAAAAAGTGATTCCAAAAGACAAAGAGCAGTGTAAAAATAAAATTATTGAATGGATGAAACAACATAATTTTTTACTTTATTTTTTAATAATAATTATATGTTGGATACCAACATTGTTAGCATTTTACCCTGTAATATTAAGTTATGATGGGCGGATTCCAAATAAGAAACTTCTACTTTAAAGGTAATGCAGGCCATCATCCACTATTGATAACTGTGTTATATACGAGTTTTTATTCAATAGGAAGAGATATAATTGGAAATATAAATATAGGAATGTGTATGTTTTCAATATTCCAAATGTCATTTATGAGCGTAATATTTGCATATACAGTTAAATACATAGAAAAAATAACAGAAAATAAAACTATAAGAAATATAAGTTTAATATTTTATGCATTATTTCCATACAATCAGCTTTTTTCTATTATAACTACGAAAGATGTAATATTTGCAGGATTATTTTTGCTATTTATTGTTAATTTATATAAAAATGTTAAAGAAGATAATGAAATAGTAGATTATATATTTTTTATAATTATAGGAATTGTTACATTATTATCTAGAAATAATTCAGTATTTACTCTTGAAGTTGCGCTACCTTTTATAATTATTGCATTAATAAGAAAGAAAAAGATGATGGTAAAAATTGTGGCGACTTTTTTAATAATAATTATATCTTATAAGCTAATAAATGTCGGGTTATACAGTTTGATCTCGAAACAAAATGATGAAGGAAGTATGAGAACATTTATATTTGCACAGTTTGCTGGAAAATTAGCAAAAGAAAATGCTGATGATTTGACTGAAGAAGAAAAAGAAAAAATATCATATTATTTTAAAGATTATACTAAATTAGCACAAGAATATAAGCCTGCTATTTCAGACAATGCAGTAAGTATGGTGGTTTCTGAGAATATAAATAATGACAAAAATGCATTTTTAGATTTTATGTTTTCATTAATCCAAAAATATCCACGTGTGTTTATGGATTCATTTTTAAATAATGTGAGAGGATTTTGGTATATACCAGATAATTCATTTAATAGTTATAATCATGATAAATACCGCAACATAATGGGTGCGTTGGAATTATGGGATCTTAGAATAGTAAATAAACAAAATAGTGTTAAACCGGATAGTAAATTTCCTGTATTAAATAAATTTGATAGAAAAATGTTTTGCGAAAATGAATACCA
Source organism: uncultured Clostridia bacterium (assembly GCA_934162615.1). Taxonomy (GTDB): domain Bacteria; phylum Bacillota; class Clostridia; order TANB77; family CAG-508; genus CAG-269. The sequence goes on along the minus strand of CAKPJK010000028.1, from coordinate 10,886 downwards.
AAATATACCAGTTTTATATATAATTTTCCAGCCTGCAACATATTTTTATATATCATTTGCATATTTATTGTATTCAATATATAAAAATAAAAAGGATAGATTAATTATTTCAATAGTAATATTTACTTTTTTTGCATCATGTTTTGTTGCACCAGCTGCAATAATAAGATATATGTATCCAGTTATTGTTTGTGTACCATTAATGCTTGGAACTATATTTGAAAAACATAGATTAAGGAACTAGAACTTTTAATTCCTGTTTTTATTTTTAATGTTACGATAAATTTGCAGAGTTTAAAAATAAAATAAAATTTTATGATTTTATTTTTCGTACATTCCATAAATAGAAATGTTGCATGTAGAAAAATTTTATAAATGTTTTTCATATTATAGAAAAAATGAAATTCATATGATATAATTCCAATTAATATTGAAGTAGAGTAATAAAAATTTTTTTTGAAACTAATTTTAATATTAATGACAATAATAAAATAAAAGGGAGTACATATGAAAAAGAAAATTAAAGCATATTTAAAACAAAATAAAAAAAATATAATAACAATTACAATTACGTTAATTATAACATTTATAATGTTTATACCATTGTTAGTTGGACATTATGCAACAGACACATATAATATTTATAATTTAGGATATAAAGAATTTGTAAAGACAAATTCTTTTCCTGATGGAAGAATATTTACAGCTATTGCATTGATGTTAGCCAATATGGTTAATATGCAAGTACAAACTTGTTCATCAATAATGCTTATAGGAGCTATCATTATATCAAATATAGCAGTAATAATATTAAAAAATATTATAGAAAGTTATAAGCCCAGTAAAAATGTTAAGCAACAAATATTGGTAACTACAATAAGTTATATATCAATATTTAACTTTATGTATTTAGATAATTTATATTTTTTGGAATCAGGAATTATGGCATTGAGTGTATTGTTATATATAATTTCAGCTAAAATTTTGGTAGAAAAAAATAGCAAATATTTATTGAAGAGTATATTATTAACAATATTTGGGGTGATGTGCTATCAAGGTACAATTGGGTTATTTTTTACATACGTTTTTTTGTTTAGTATATTAAAAAATAAAAATGATATAAAACAAATAATAAAAGATGTAGTACAAAGTGGTATTATAGCTGTGATTTCAATAGTATTTGATTTATTGCTTGTAAAAATTGCAATTACAATAACACATAGAGAACAGTCTAGGTACGGAAAAATATCTAATATATTAACAAATATTGTATATATAATTGGTACATTGGGGGATATGTTATTAACAACATGTAATATTTTTCCTAAGGGAGTTTTTTTTATATATTTAATTTTTTTGATTTTGGTATTAGATATATATGTGATAAAAAATCAAAAGGAAAATATATTTTTTCAATTTTTGGGAATTATCGTAATGACAATGGCAAGTGCATATGTGGTTAATTTAACTACATTATCAAGTTTTGATACTGGAAGACTTAAAACGCCATATGGAGCACTAATAGGAATTATTTTTATGTTTATTTATGTACAAACAGATATATTTGACAAGAAAAAGATTTATAAATATATTATAACGTTTACATTGATAACATTTACAATAATAAATATTTTTAATTATGAAAGTATAATGATTCAACATAAAAATGTAAATAAGATAGAAAAACAAGAAGCAAGACAAATAGAGGAATATATTAAAGAATATGAAAAAGAAACAAATGTTGAGGTTAGTAAAATTGCTAGAATTATAGTTAAAAATAATGGTAAAGGAATTCCAAATGGAATAAAAACAAAATCTGATTTTGGAAGGAATGCTCTTAGAACAACTTGGGGGATAAAAGGAGCATTACAAATGTATGAAAATAGATGTTTAATAGAAAAAGTTCCTACAGATGATGATGTAGATGAATATAAAATAAATGGTGCTATAGGGCAGGGATATGAGTGTATAGGAGACACATTTTTTATAAATATTTATAATTATTGATAAAAATTAGGGATTGGGGGACGGGTCTTAAAATCCCTAAAAATTTAAGAAATAAAAAATTAGGGATTTTTAGACCCGTCCCCTAATCCCTAAAAATTCAGGAGGATAAAATTTTGAAAAAACTAGTATTGATAGACGGAAATAGTATAATGAATAGAGCATTTTATGGAATAATGGGTAGTAAAGCATTGACAACAAAAGATGGAAAATACACAAATGCTATTTATGGATTTTTAGCAATTTTATTTAAATTGTTAGAAGATGAAAAGCCTGATTATATAGGTGTAACATTCGATTTAAAGGCTCCAACTGCAAGACATAAAATGTATGAAGGGTATAAAGCAAATAGAAAAGGGATGCCAACAGAACTTGCAGAGCAAATGCCAATTATAAAAGATGTTCTAAGAGCTATGAATATTGATATAATTGAAAAAGAAGGGTATGAAGGTGATGATGTAATTGGAACACTTTCTAGATATGGGGAACAAAAAGGCCTTGAGGTTGTAATACTTTCAGGAGATAGAGATACATTCCAATTAGCAACAGATAATGTAAGAATAAACATTCCTAGAACAAAAGGTGGAAAAACTGAAACAGAAATATTCAATAGAGAAAAAGTAAAAGAAGTTTATGGAATTGAGCCAAAGCAATTAATAGAAGTTAAAGGTTTGCAAGGTGATACATCTGACAATATTCCAGGTGTTCCAGGAATTGGTGAAAAAACGGCACTTTCTTTAGTTCAAAAGTATGAAACAATTGATAATTTATATAAAAAATTAGAGGCTGGAGAAGCAGATGTCAAAGGAAAACAAAAAGAAAAACTAGAGCAAAATAAAGATTTAGCATATCTTTCAAGAACATTAGGAGAGATTAATACTAAAGTTCCTATTGAAGATACTTTGGAAGAATTAAAACTTGAAGAATGGGACAAACCAAAGGTTTTGGAACTATTTAAAGAGTTGAATTTTAAAAGATATATAGATAGATTTAATTTACAAAATGAAGTCGGAAACGGTGATAATTCTAGCGAAGAGAATAATATAGAAAATCAATATAAGGTAGAGAAAAAATCTATAGAAGAAATAAAATCAATTATAGAAAAACAAGGTAAAATGATTTTTTATATGGAAACTGAAAAAGATAATGACGAAGATAAAATTATAAAGGAAAAAATAACAGAAATTTCAATTTTCAATTCTTCTGAAAATGAAGCATATTATATAGATATAAAAAATGGTGAAAAAATTCAAGAATTAAAAGAAATTTTTGAAAATGATAAAATACTAAAAATTAGTATAGATTTGGGAAGAGTTTATATACTATTAAGACAAGAGGGAATAGACTTTAAAGGAATAAATTATGATGCAAGTATTGCTGCATACATTTTAAACCCAACAAATAACAAACTAAAATTAATTGATTTAGCAGAACAATATTTAGAAATAGATGTTAATGAAATCATAGGAGATTCAAAATCATCAAAAGTAGAACAAATCAATTTATTTGATGCAATGCAAGGTGCGGGACTATCTGGTTCAAATGAAGAAAAGTCAGAAGAAGAAAAAATTAAAGAAGAACAAGAAAAAGCTCAAAAAGTTGAAGAAAAAAAATGTACATTATATGCATATGTAATTTATAAATTACAAGAAATCACAATGAAAAAACTAGAAGAAATAAATGCAGTAGATTTATTTAATAATATAGACATGCCAACAGTAACAGTTCTTGCAAATATGCAATGGAATGGAATGTATGCAGATTTAGAGGAACTTAATAAATTTGGAAATCAATTAAAAGAACAACTAGAAGTAAAAACAAAAATGATATATGAAATGGCTGGAGAAGAATTTAATATAAACTCAACAAAACAATTAGGTGAAATATTATTTGAAAAAATGAAATTACCAGTTGTTAAGAAAACAAAAAGTGGTTATTCAACAGATATAGATGTATTAGAAAAATTAAAATCAGAAGACCCAATAATATCAGAAATATTAGATTATAGACAATTAATGAAATTAAATTCAACATATGTTGAAGGATTAAAACCATATATTAATCCAAAAACAAAAAGAATACACTCATTCTTCCATCAAACAATAACAGCAACAGGAAGAATAAGTTCAACAGAACCAAATTTGCAAAACATACCAACAAGATTTGAGTTAGGAAAACAAGTTAGAAAAATATTTAAACCAGAACCAGGAAAGGTTTACATTGATGCCGATTATTCACAAATCGAATTAAGAGTTTTAGCACATATGTCAGAGGACACACATATGGTTCAAGCTTTCAAAGATGGAGAAGATATCCACAGACAAGCAGCTTCAAAGGTATTTAAAACACCAATGGAGGAAGTAACCAAAGAACAAAGAAGTAATGCAAAAGCAGTAAACTTCGGAATTGTTTATGGAATAAGTGATTTTGGACTAGGAGAGCAACTTGGAATATCAAGAAAAATAGCGAAACAATATATAGAAGAATATTTGCAAGAATATGCTGGAATAAAGAACTTTATGGATGATATGAAAGAAAAAGCAAAAGAAACTGGATATGTAGAAACACTATTTAATAGAAGAAGATATATACCAGAATTAAAATCAAATAATTATATGGTAAGACAATTTGGAGAAAGAGCTGCAATGAACACACCAATACAAGGAACAGCAGCAGACATTATGAAAATTGCTATGATAAATGTGTATAAAAAGTTGATAGAAGAAAAATTAGATGCAAAAATAGTTTTACAGGTTCATGATGAAATGATGATAGAAGCACCTTTAGCAGAGGCAGACAAAGTAAAAGAAATTGTTAAAACAGAAATGGAAAGTGCAATAAAACTTAATGTACCATTAATAGCTGAAGTTTCTGAAGCAGAAAATTGGTACGAATGTAAATAAAGCATTTGCTTTTTGAACATTGGGGATGTTCTTAAATTGGTTGAACCACCCAATGGTCAAAAAATAAAAAAGAAGGAGTGATTAAAGATGTTTATTGTAAATATAACGAAAAAGCAAATAATAACTGTAGCAATAATACTAATTTTATGTATTTTAATAGCATTTTTAAACATTCCTATTAGAATACAAAAAATAGTATACAAAAAAGATTATCAAGAATATATACAAAAATATTCTCAAGAATATAATGTTGATGAAAATTTAGTGTATGCGTTAATAAAAGCAGAAAGTAACTTTAATGCAAATGCTGAATCTGGAAAAAGTGCAATAGGGCTTATGCAACTGATGGAAAGTACAGCACAAGATATTTGTAAAAAGACAGATTTGAATATTTCAAATGAGGACTTAAAAAATAAACTATTAGAACCTGAAATAAATATAAATATAGGAACAAAATATTTATCAATATTAATACAAAAATATGGAAATGTTGAAATAGCAATTACTGCGTATAATGCAGGTATTGGTACAGTTGATACTTGGATAGAAAAGGGAATAATAAAGGCAGATGGTTCGGATGTCCAGAATATTCCTTATAAAGAGACGAATAATTATGTAAGGAAAATATTAAGAGATTATAAAATCTACACTAATTTAGAATAGTGTAGATTTTATAATTACAAATACTTTTTTAGTGTTTCAACACTATCTTCTTGCATAACAACAAAATCATTCAAAATATTTTTTACATCAGGTTCAATATTTTGATTTTGATTCTGATTTAGCAAACGACGACCCTCAATAATACCCATATTAGTACCTTGCATAAGTAATTCAGAAAGCTTAGAAGTAGTATCATTAACCATTGTTTTCATTTGAATACCATACCAAGTCATCATTTTATTCATAGCATTTGTTTCATGAGGTTCTTTACTACTATAATTATCATATAAATTATTTACTCTATTAGAAATATCTTTATATTTATTATATTCAGTATCTAAAACTTGTTTAAAATTATTATCTTCAACTTTTTCTGAAACATATGAAATTGCATCCATTCCCATAGTTGCACCTTTATTAACTTCATCTAGAATATTTAAATTTTGATTTTTCATGTGTTTTAAACCTCCTAAAATTATTATAAACAGAAATTCGAAAATTATACAAAAATACTGGACAAATGACAAAAAATGCAATAAAATATTATAGAAAAAAATAGACATAATAAAAGTAAAAGTTTTTAACAACAAAAAAGGAGAAAAGCATGATTTTAGAACAATTAATTTTTACAGTATTAGCATTTGGAATATTTGTATATATGTTTTTCAAAATGTTTAAAGAAAATGATACAAATTACATAGGAATTCTAATAATTGAAGCAATAGGAATTTCGTTGAATTTTGTGGAAGTACTAAAAAAAGTAGAGTTTGGACCATTTTGGACAATAATAAAATACATATTGGCAATATTGATACCAATAGCAATAATGATATTAGATAAAAAACAAATACCATTAATACAAATTTTAAGTGTAGTAAAAGCAAAAATATATTTAAAACTTGGAAATAACAAAAAAGCCAAAGAACAATTAATAAACTTAGTAAGTAAGTATCCAGAAAACTATATAGGACATAAAATGTTAGCAGAAATTTATGAGTTGGAAGGTGGAATGAGAAAAGCAATTGATGAATATGTACAAGCGATTGATGCAAATAAACAAGATTACGATTCATATTACAAAATTGCAGAACTATTAAATAATTTAGAAAAGCCAGATGAAGCAGCAGAAATGCTATTCAATTTATTAAATAAAAAACCAGATTATTATAATGCAACAGAACTTTTAGGTGAAATATTATTATCAAAAGAGATGTACAAGGAGGCTGTAAATGTATATCAAAATGCATTAAAATATAATCCATTAAGTTTTGATTTAAATTATAATTTGGGAATTGCATATACAATGTTAAATGACTTCCAAAATGCAAAAATATGTTATGAAAGAGCAGCAGATATAAATTCACTTTCATATAATTCAAAATATTCATTGGCAGAAATTGCTTTGATTTATAAAGAATTAGAGGAAGCCGAAAAATACTTTATGGAAGCATTGGAAGATGAAGAACTTTCGGCAGATAGTTATTTTGAACTTTCAAAAATAGCAATGATAAAAAATGATAAAGAAAAGGCAATACAATATGCAAATGTTGCAATAGATATTGATGCAGCAAAAGTAGTACCAAAAATAAAAAAAGATCCAATTTTTATACCAGTTATTGCAAGAATTTCAATGCCATTTAATATCAATGTAAATGAAGAAATAGAACATAAATTAACTGAAAAAGAATTGATGGCAAAAGAACATTTGGAAGATATGTTTGATATTACTAGAAATTTGAGTTATGCTGATATTAAATTGTTAAAAAAGGAACCAGAAGGTAGAAAACCAAAAAGTATAGAAGAAAATCAAAATGAAAATCAAAATCAGAGGGATTTTTAATAGTTATATTTTAGTTTTTTATATTTAAAAATATAAAAAACTCATAAAATTCTCAAAATTTAATATACTAATAAAAGAATACAATTGTGATTATAAAAAATATAATTGTAATAAAAGTATTTTAGAAAGAGTGATTTTATGAGTACAAATTTTACGGTTGTAGGTGGAGATTTAAGAATAATAAAACTTGCTAAAATGTTGGCAGACGATGGAAACAAAATATATGCATTTGGTGTAGAAAAGGCCGAAGAACTGAAAGAAAACAAAAATATCTTAATGTGCAATAAATTGCAAGAGGCTGTTAAAAATTCAGAAATAATAATAGGGCCAATTCCATTTTCAAGTAATGGGAAGGATATTAATGCACCATTTAGTGATAACACAATATCAATAAGGGAACTTATGCATGTAATAAATGCAAAAATTTTAATTGCAGGAAGCATAACACCTGATGTATATGACTTAGCAAATGATGAGTATATAGAAATTATTGATATAATGAAAAGGGAAGAATTAGCAGTTTTAAATACAATCTCAACTGCTGAAGGTACAATAGAAATAATTATTGCAAATACTAATAAAATAATTCATGGAAGTAAAGTTCTAATCTTGGGATTTGGAAGAATAGGAAAAGTATTAGCAAGAAAACTTGCGGGACTTTCAGCAAAAGTTACATGTGCTGCAAGAAAAGACGAAGACCTAGCGTGGATTAGGGCGTATGGACACATGGAAACAAACATAAATACAATAGGCGAAAATTTATCAGATTTTGATGTTATTATAAATACGGTACCACATTTAGTATTAACAGAAGAACGCATAAAATATGTAAGAGATGATTGCTTATTAGTCGATTTAGCATCAAACCCAGGTGGGATTGATAAAAAGGCTGCAAAAAATAAAAATCTAAAATTGATTTGGGCATTGGCATTGCCAGGAAAAGTTGCACCTATTACAACAGCAGAATTTATAAAAGATACAGTTTATAATATTTTGAAAGAAATATATAAAAAATAGTTATAGTTAAAAATTGTTATTACAGTTAGAAATTATCTTTCTGTTAAATAAGAACAATAATTTAATTATAACCAAATAAAAAACGAAAGAGAGGAACAGAAAATGAACGAAATTTTACAAGCACTAATTTTAGGGATAGTTCAAGGACTAACAGAATTATTACCAATATCAAGCTCAGCACATTTAAACTTATTTCCATGGATATTTGGATGGAACGAAATAAGCCCATCATTTGATGTGGCATTACATATAGGAACATTATTTGCAATAGTTCTATTTTTCTTTAAAGACTGGGTAAATCTAATAAAAGGCGGATACAACCAGGTTATTAAAAAGAAAAAATCAACAGATGGAAAAATCTTTTGGTACATAGTTATATCAACAATTCCAACAGGAATTTTATGCTTAGTATTAGATAAACTTTCAGGAAAATTAATAGAAAAACTAGCAACTGCATTTAGTATAGAAGAGAAAATTATAGAAATGTTTATGATAGCAATTGCATTAATTGTAATGGGTATAATTTTATATGTTGTAGACAAAAAATCAAAATCTGAAGTAGAATATAAAGATATAACATTTAAACAATCACTTTGGATAGCAATGTCACAAGCACTTGCTGCTGCATTCCCAGGAGTTTCAAGATCTGGAATCACAATGACAGTAGGTAGAGGAATGGGATTAAAGAGAGAATCTGTAGCAAAATATTCTTTCTTATTATCAACACCAGTTGTTGCGGCTGCTGCATTAGTTGATTTAAAAGATTTTGTATTTGGTCCTGCATTTTTTGTAGGTGTATTTGCTAGTTTTATAGTTGGTGTTTTGGTAATTAAATTTTTACTTAATTATTTACAAAAAGGCAGTTTTAAAGTATTTGCAGTGTATAGAGTAATTTTAGGACTATTTGTAATTGGGTTATGTGTTTCAAGATTATAAAATTTTATACATATTATAAAAGGTATAATTCTTTAATAGGTGATACCTTTTAATTTTGTATATTGACTTTAATTATAAAAGAAAAAATCCTGTTTTGATTAACAGGACTTTTTAAAATTTATTTCATACTATTTTTTACTAAAACATATTTTATACCAAATGCAACAGCAATTACTAAAACAATTCCCATAAAACTAAAGAATATAGTTGAACCTGCTTTAGGCAATACTGTAGGTAAGTTTTCTGTAAGTTTAACTTTTGGAGTTATATTAGTTGACTTTGTATCAGTCTTATTATCTGAATCTGTGTAAGTTACATCAAGTTTAGAGTTTGTATTTAAAACTTTGTTAATAATATTACTATCATAATTAGTTTTTAATTTTAATTTATATTGAACTATAGCAGTTTCACCAGATTTTAGTTCTGGAATAGTCCATAAAATAGAATTTGTTGTTGTATCAATTTTATCGGTAATTGTACCAATATTAGGTTTTTTTACAATAGAAAAATCAAAGTTTTTTACAATTTCATCTGTAAAATAATCTTTAACATTTATATTTGTAAATGATTTTGAAACAGGTAATAATGCTTTATAGATGTTATTAATTGTTTCTGTAATTTTACTATCGTCAATATAATAAAATTTACCAATAGTAGGTTGCTTTTCTGTACCAAATATAGATTCAATTATTTGGTCATAAGTTTTTGTTGAAGGTGTTGCAACTGCGTTACCTTGTGTAATACCTGTAAGCATTATATAAACATTATCTGCAAGATTTGAAAGTGATTGTAATTCTGTTTTTGTTTTTGTAATAACATCATCTGAATAATAATTTTTATCATAGTTTAGAGCAACATTTGGAACACCATCAGATAAAACAATCATATACTTATGAGCCTTATCTGTATCATCTGTAAATTTTTGCTTTGCTAAATTAATTCCAGCTTGTAAGTCTGTTCTTGGACCTGTATATTCAATATTTGAAATTGCTGTAGTTAATGCATTTGCATCATTGCTTAAATCTGAAACTAAAGTAGCATCTTCTACAGTTCCTTCTTTTGAAACATCACTATTTGTTGAAAAACTAACAACTCCAATTTTTAGTTTTGTATTATCTTTTAAAAGATTTGTAATTAAAGTTTTTGCTGAAGAAATTACTAAATCTTCTCTTGAATTTGTGCTATCAACCTTTTCAAGCATACTTTTTGAATTATCTATAACAAGCATAACTTCTCCTGTTGGTTTTGAAGCTTGTTCATTGTTTGTTACTTTTAATTGTAAAGTTATTTCTTTGTTATTTAGGTCTTTTGATATTACGTTTCTTTCTACAATTGAATTAGTGCCATAATTGATTGTTGCGGTTGGTTCTGCGACAACGGACATTGTTACATCAGCATATGCGGCACTTGATATTGTTGTAACTAATGTAATTAATAAAAATAGTGTAAATAAAATTTTTACTTTTTTCATTTGAATTCCTCTCCTTTTTTAATAAATTTACATATATATATTGTAAAACAAA
>CAKPJK010000027.1 GCA_934162615.1 uncultured Clostridia bacterium | reverse complement strand
ATGTTTATAATGATGCTGGACATTCTGGAAAAGATTTGATGAGACCTGAAATGCAAAGATTACTAAAAGATATTAAAACTAAAAAGATTGATAAATTAGTTGCAATTAAAGTTGATAGACTTACTCGTAATAATTATGACGGTTTTTTGTATCTAAAACAAGGAAAATGGAAATCTGATAGAGTTTATAAAATACTTACTAATTCTATTTATATTGGTATCTTTGAATATGGAAAGTACAAAAGAAAATCACAAGATATTTTAAGAGTTGAAAATTATTGTGAACCAATTATTGATGAAGTAACATGGAATGCTACTAGAAATGTTTTAGTAAAAAACAAATACAATACAACTAAATAATTTAAAAAAATGAAAAAAGACAATGATAGGATTTCATTGTCTTTTAATTATAATAAGATATATTTAATCTATAAAGTATTACATAGAATTTGTTTTATATTATTGCAATGACTTCTTTTTTGATTTGATTAATTTAATTATATTTAGAATTGACGGAATAGTAACTATTGTTAATAAAACAATTACAATTATATCGAAATCTAAATTTGATACTCCGAATTTCATTTCATATTTATAATCACTGATTGTAGTTAGAATGAAACATGCTATAATACCAATTTTAATTATGCTATTGATACAAGAATATATTAACCCTTTTTTGATTTTGTCTAATGTTATCAAAAAATCAAATAGAATTACAAGTAATGCAATAACAGAAGGCATTATAAATATCACTCCTAGTCCTCCCCATCCAGGTGCTCCAATACTTTGTAACCCCATTATTAAACCAAATGATGATAAAATTAGACCTATAATACTACATATAATTGATATTACTTTTGATATTTTAAATTGTTTCATATGTTTTCCTCCTCTCTTATTAGATTAAATAGTTGAACTGTTTATTCATTGATAAATTTCTCACAGTAATTTTATAATAAAATTATACTATAAAATCAAAAAAAGTTATATACTTTAATTGAAATTTAATAAAAATTCATATATAATGTTTATAGAAAGAGAGTGCCAAAGTTCGTAAGCTGTAGCCTAATAGCTCCATAAATAAGAATCAGAGTAATAAGATTACTTTGATTTTTGTTTTTATTAAGGTGAAAAATTATTGTTTTGTTGAAAATCATAAAAAAGCAAGAATGCTATCCACATTTGTAGATAGCATTCTTTGAATTAAATTCCCATTAACATTTGAGCATGAATATATTCCTGTTCTTCTTTTTTTGACATACGGCCTGGTGGTAGTTCAGCAGAACCTGTATGCAGGCCTTTCTGGAATTTAACAGTTCTTCCAGTAGATAATTCTACTGAACAGTTTCTCGAGAACCGAGCCTGTAATCTTTTAATAGGCTTTGTGTAAAGTTCATAAATTGGTACTCTCATAATGAATCCTCCATTAAAAAAAATAACTGTTTATTGGTAAAATGGTTAAATATAATCTAATTAAATTATAACAGATGTTGACATAAAATACAAGAGAAAATGAATTTTTTATTATAGCAGTTATTTACTTTAATTATTAGATTAACAAATAAATATCAAAAATTCACAAAAAACAGTTGATATTTTTATCAAATTAATATAAAATTTAGGAAGACAAAAGGAGGGAACAAATGATAACTTTAAAAGACATTAAAGAAAACAAAGAATTAGATGCTCTAATAAGAGGAGCACAAAAGCAACTAAACGCAATAGGATACACAGAACACGGACACAGGCACATATCAATAGTATCAAAAAGAGCAGGAGATATATTAGAAAAATTAGGATACCCAGAAAGAACAGTAGAACTAACAAGAATTGCAGGGTATATGCATGACATAGGAAACTGCGTAAACAGGGTAGACCATGCACATACAGGAGCAATACTTGCATACAACATTTTAAAAGAAATGGGAATGCCAATAGAAGAAATAACAGAAATAATGATGGCAATAGGAAACCATGACGAAAACACAGGAACAGCAGTAAGCGACATATCGGCTGCACTGATATTAGCAGACAAATCAGACGTACATAGAGACAGAGTAGTAAACAAAAATCTATCAACATTCGATATACATGATAGAGTAAATTATGCAGTTACAAATGCAGACTTAGTAATGAATGAAAAAGAGAGAAAAGTAACATTAAACTTAACAATAGATACCAAAATAAGTCCAGTGCTTGACTACTTTGAAATATTTATGCAAAGAACAATGATGTGCAAATACGCAGCAAAATATTTAAAAATATGGTTTGAATTAATAATAAACGACACAAAATTATTATAAAACAAAATAAAATAAAAATTTAAATGGTTGGCAGACAAAATTTGAAAAATTTTGGATGACGATGAACGAGCGAAGCGAGAGATTTGTAAAATGAAAATTATAAATTTTCATTTTATGATGAACGAAACGAAGCGAGAGAAAGGAAAAGAAAATGAAAAAACAAAATAAAAAGAATGAAAAAATTATGAAAACAATAAAAATAATAACAATTAGTTTATTAATTGTACTAATATCAATGATAGGATTTTTTGGAATATACAAACAAAACAAAAATCAAATGTCAAATGTAGTAAAAGACTACACATATGCAATGGACTTAAATGGAGCAAGAACAATAAAATTAACATTAAACTCAGACAACAGTGATGAAGTAAAAACAGAAGAAAACTATAAAACAGCAAAAGAAATAATAGAAAAAAGATTAAAAAAATTAGGAGTAGAAGAATACAAAGTAAACGTAAATAATGAAAATGGAGAAATTACTGTACAAATACCAGAAGATTTAAATACAGATAAAATAGTTTCAAATTTAACAACAGTAGGAAAATTTGAAATTTTAGATAGTGAAACAAATGACGTTTTATTAGACAATAATTCAATAGAATCATCAAAAGTATTATACAATACAGCAACATCAGGAACATCAGTATATTTAGAAATTGCATTCAACAAAGATGGAAAAAATAAATTAGAAGAAATAAGCAAAACATATGTAAAAACAGAAAACAACACAACAGACGAAAATACTACAACAGATGAAAATGCAACAACAGACGAAAACAATACAGAAACAACAGAAAACAAAAACAAAACAAATACGGAAAACACAACAAGTGAAACATCATCAAAAACTGAAAAGAAAATATCATTAAAAATAGATGATTCAGAATTAATGTCAACAACATTTGACGAACCAATAACAAGTGGAAAAATTCAACTATCAGTAGGGACAGCAACAAAAGACTCAACAACATTAAAAGGATATGTAGAACAAGCACAAAATGTTGCAACAGTATTAGACAGTGGAAAATTACCAGTAAAATATGATATGGAAAAAAATCAATATATATTATCAAACATAACTGAACAAGATTTAACATATGTTGCAGTTACAATTGCAATAATTGCCATCATAGCAATAATTGTATTAATTATAAAATATAAAACAAATGGACTAGTAGCAGGAATAGCATATACAGGATTAGCAGCTTTATATTTATTATTAATAAGATACACAAATGTTGTAATATCAATAGATTCAATATTTGCAATAACAATGATGTTAGCATTTAATTATATATTTACAATTATATTATTATCAAACATCAAAAAGATGAAAGCAGAAAATGTAGAAAATGCAGTACAAAAATCAGTAACAGAAACATATAAAAAATTCTTTAGCAGAATAATACCAGTTTGTATATTAGCAATAGTATTTTGCTTTATAAAATGGACACCAATAAACAGTTTTGGAATGATAACATTCTGGGGAATTGTTATTATAGCAATTTATAATGCAACTATAACAAATTTATTATTTAGAATAAAAAATAAATAAAATATACAGGGTATTTATGGAGGTAAAAATGAAACAAAAAGCAAAAAAAATAGTAATAGTATTATTAGCATTATTATTAGTAGCGGGTGCAATAATACTATGTTCAAATAAATTAGTATTTGGATTAAATTATGAAAAAAATAATAAAGTCGAATTAAATTTAGGAAAACAATTTGAAGTAAAAGATATAAAAGAAATAACAAATGAAATATTTGGAAATCAACCAGTTTTAATACAACCAATAGAAGTATATAAAGATGCTGTAAGCATTACAACAACCCAAATTACAGACGAACAAAAAACAAATTTAGTAACAAAAATAAATGAAAAATATGGAACAGAATTAAAAGCAGAAGAAGTAACAATAGAAGAAAATACACACTTTAGAGGTAGAGAAATATTAAAACCATATTTAACACCATTCATCATAACAACAGTAATTGTTTTAGCATATTTAGCAATTAGATATTATAAATTAAATTCATTAAAAGTAATAGCAAAAGCAATAGGAATTATGGCTTTAGCACAAATAATTTTATTTGCAATAATAACAGTAACAAGAATGCCAATAGATGTAGTAACAATGCCAATAATTTTAACATTATATGCAATATCAACATATGTATGTACAACAAAATTTGACAAAGAATTAGAAAAAAAGAAACAAGAAGAGGCAGAAAAGGTAGCAAAAGCATAAAATTCAAAAAATAAAGTAGAAATTAAGATTGATTTTTCAATCTAATTTCTGCTTTTAGAAAAGAAACAATGAAAAGTAAAAAAAGACTTTTGAAAGGAAGAAGAAAAATGGGAAATATAGTTCTACTAGATGACTTGACAATAAATAAAATTGCTGCAGGTGAAGTTATAGAAAGACCAGCATCAGTAATAAAAGAAATGGTTGAAAACTCAATAGATGCAGGTGCGAATAATATAACTGTTGAAATAAAAAATGGTGGAATATCATATATAAGAGTAGCAGACAATGGAAAAGGAATTGCACCAGATGATTTAGAAATAGCATTTGAAAGACATGCAACAAGTAAAATAAGAAAAGCCGAAGACTTAGATGTAGTAACATCTATGGGGTTTAGAGGAGAGGCATTAG
The DNA here is from genome assembly GCA_934162615.1 of uncultured Clostridia bacterium. Lineage (GTDB taxonomy): Bacteria > Bacillota > Clostridia > TANB77 > CAG-508 > CAG-269. Next base: position 15,757 of record CAKPJK010000027.1, on the reverse strand, counting down.
CAAGTATTGCAGCAATAGCAAATGTAGAACTTACATCTAAAACAGAAAGCCAAGATACAGGATATAAAATAACAGTAGAAGCAGGAAATGTTTTAGACAAACAAGAAGTAGGATGCCAAACTGGAACAAGCATTGTAGTTAAAAACCTATTTTTTAATACACCTGTAAGATATAAATTTCTAAAAAAAGACTACACTGAAGCAGGTTATATTGAAGACACCATTACAAGAATTGCACTTGTAAATCCTGATATTGCAATAAAATTAATAAATACAGGTAAAACAGTAATACAAACAAATGGGAATGGCGACATAAAAAGCGTTATTTATAGTATATATGGAAAAGATGTAGCAACAGGAATTTTACCAGTAAACTATACATATGAAGACATTGAAGTTAATGGTGTTATCGGAAAACCTGAAATTGCAAGGTCAAATAGATCAAATCAATTATTTTTTGTAAATAAAAGATATGTAAAAGATAAAGTATTATCAGCCGCAACAGAACAGGCTTTTAAAGGATTAATACCAATCGGAAAATATGGTTTTGTAATATTAAATATTACTATGAATCCTGCAAAAGTCGATGTAAATGTACACCCTGCTAAATTAGAAGTCAGATTTGAAGAAGAAAATAAAATATTCCAATCAATTTATCATGCAATAAAGAATACATTACTAGAAAGTGAATTAGTAGCAAACACTGAAAAATCAGTAGACTCAACAGATGAAAATGTTACACAAAAGGGATTATTTGATTTTAGAAAAAATGACACTAAAAAAATCGAACAATATAATGATGAAGAAAGTAAAATAAAAACTAATTCAGTTGAAGAAAATAAAACTGCAAGTACAAATCCTTTTATAGCAAATCTTGGAAATGGTGGACCTGTAAATACTGCAGACATTTTGGAACAATTAAAGAAAATGAGAGAAAACTTAAAAAAAGAATTGGGACAAGATATTGAAGAGGATAATAAAGGAGTTGTTGAAGAGAGAACTGAAGAGAGAGCTGAAGAGAAAAATGATGAAAAAACTGAAAAAAATATCGATGAAAAAAACAACAATATTGAAGCAATTGAAAACCAAGAAAAAGAACCTGAAGTAAATCAAGAAGAAAACAAGATTACAGAAATAGAACAACAAGAAGAACAACAAGAAGAACAAAAAGATGAAAATAATGAAGACAAAACAGAAAATATTGAAAAACAAGAAAATATACAAAAACAAGAAACATTAGAAAAAATAAATGAACAAATAGAAAAAATGGAAAGCAAAAATTATGACGAAACTCCAAAAGAAGATTTTAGCGCAATGTATGAAAAACTATTTGGAAGAAAACCATTAGAAACTCCAATAATACAAGAAGAACAACAAGAAGATACAACAAATACTGCAATTGATTTAGTAAAAAATAATATGTCAGTATTTGACCAAAGTGCAGAATACCAAAAACCAATATATAAATTTATAGGAATAGCATTTAATACATACATAATTATAGAAATGGACAAAGAAATGTACATAATAGACCAACACGCAGCACACGAAAGAATTATGTATGAAAAAGTAAAGAAAAATTATTATAGTGAAACTTCAAAAGATTCACAAATGTTACTATTGCCAGATATAATAACACTAACACACAAAGAAATGGACATAGCCAAAGACAATATAGATATGTTTGAAAAAGCAGGATTCAGTTTAGAAGAATTTGGAGAAAATACAATAAAATTAACAGGTGTACCAACAGTATGCTTAGACATAGACAACAAAGATCTATTCTTAGAAACACTTGATGAAATAAACACAGTAGCAAGAACAGCAAAACAAGAAAAAGAAGAAAAATTTATAGCAACTGTAGCGTGCAAAGCAGCAGTAAAAGCAAATATGGTCTTAGACAGGGCAGAAGTAGAAAATTTAATGGACAAACTATTAGAATTACCAAATCCATTTACATGCCCACATGGTAGACCAACGGCAATAAAAATGAGTAAATATGATATAGAAAGAAAATTTGCAAGAAAATAAAAATATAAGAATTTTCATATAAAAATTGTAAAAAAGCTTAAATTAGAAAGGAAAATTTAAAATGGCATTAATATTTGTGGTAATAGTGGTGATGCTATTAATCCTAATAGCGTGGACATGGAACAGTTTAGGTATAATTGAAAAGAAAAATAAAGTGTTATATATAATTTTTGGAATTGGGGCAATATATTTCTTAACATTTATAATTTTTCATATATCAAAATCAGGAATAAACTATGAAAATAAAGAAGCAATGAAATTAATCCAAAATGTATTTGTAATGCTATTTTCAATAATAAATGGATACATAGTATTACCATATATTTTTAAGCAAATAGAACAAATACAAAATAATGAAATTGAAAGAGAACAGTTAATAAAGGGAATGGTAATATTGGTAATTATAATGATAATTGTCTCAATATTTGAAATTTCATATTTAAAAAATATTCAAAATGGAATATTAACAATGACAAAAAAATAAAAATCAATGGAAAGGATAATGTAATGAAACCAAAAGTAGTAGTAATATGTGGACCAACTGCATCAGGCAAAACGGCACTTTCTATAGAATTGGCAAAACAAATTAATGGTGAAATTGTTTCAGCAGATTCAATGCAAATTTATAAAGATATGGACATAGGAACAGCAAAACCAACAACTGAAGAAATGCAGGGAATACAACATTATCTTTTAGACTTTGTTTTACCAGATAAAAGATATAGTGTTGCACAGTATAAACAAGATTCTAAAAAAGCAATTAAAACTATTTTAGAAAAAGGAAAAGTACCAATATTAGTTGGTGGAACAGGTCTATATGTTGATAGTTTAATTTATGAAATAGAATATAATGATATAAAGTTAGACGAAGAATATAGGAAAAAATTAGAAGACATAGTAGAAAAACAAGGACTAGAAGTTCTATATGAACAAGCAAAAAAAATAGACCCACAGGCGATGAAAAAAATAAGCAAAAATGATAAAAAAAGAATAATGAGAGTTTTAGAAATATATAAGGCAACAGGAAAAACAAAAACAGAACAAGAAATAGAATCAAGGCAAAAACCTGTGGAGTATGAATATAAAGTTTATGCCATAAATTGGGATAGAGAAAAGTTATATCAAAGAATAAATAAAAGAGTTGATATAATGATTGAACAAGGATTGGTAGAAGAAGTTAAAAACATATTAAAAAAATATAAAACATTCCCAACAGCAATGCAAGGACTGGGATATAAAGAAGTTGTAGACTATTTAGATGGTAAATACACAAAAGAAGAAATGATAGAAAAAATAAAAATGGAAACAAGAAGATATGCTAAAAGACAATTAACATGGTTTAGAAAAAATAAACAAACAATTTGGCTAGATGGAACAGATGATATACAAAATAATATAGATATTATTTTGGAGGGATTAGATTTTGAAAGAAGAAAACAATAAACAAAAAAATAAATTTAAAAAGAAAAAAGTAGTTATGTACATAGCATTATTGCTTATAATAATATATTTAGTATATGCGGTATATTTATTGGTAAAACAACCAACAGACAAAGTAACTGTTGAGAACGGGACATTATATCAGGAAGAAACGGACATTGGCTATATAATAAGAAATGAACAGGTTGTAAAAGGTAATAATTATAAAAATGGAATGGAAAGAATAAAAAATGAAGGTGAAAAAACTGCTAAAGGAGATTCAATATATAGATATTACAGTAAAAATGAGGAAAAATTAAAAGAACAAATAGCTGATTTGGACAATAAAATCCAAGAAACATTAAAAGGTCAAACAAGTATATTTTCTTCGGATATAAAATTATTAGAAAATCAGCTTGATGAAAAAGTTGATTTATTAAGCAAAACAACAGATATTTCTAAAATTACAGAATATAAAAAACAAATAGATGATATTGTTACGAAAAAATCTAAATTAGCAGGTGAAACAAGTTCATCAGGAAGTTATTTGAAACAATTATATAACCAGAGAAAAAATTTAGAAGAACAATTAAATTCGGGAGCGGAATATATAAAAGCACCAGTTAGTGGAATTGTTTCATATAAGGTTGATGGACTAGAAGAAACGTTAACACCTAATAATTTTTCAACATTAAATAAAGAATTTTTAGAAAATTTAAAATTGAAAACAGGACAATTAATAGCAACAAATGATGAATGTGGAAAAGTTATTGACAGTTCTAAGTGTTATATAGCAACAATTTCTAATACAGAGCAAGCAAAAAAAGCAGAAGTAAATAAAAAAGTGAAAGTTAGGTTGTCAAATAATAAACAAATAGATGCAACGATAAGTTATATATCACAAGAAAATGAAGAAGAAACATTAGTTATATTAGAAATAAATAAGCAGATTAGTGAACTTGCAAATTACAGAAAAATTTCATTTGACTTAATATGGTGGGATAAAACTGGCTTAAAAGTACCTAATCAGGCTATTGTAGAAAAAGATGGACTTAATTATGTTGTTAGAAATAGAGCGGGATATTATGATAAGATACTTGTCAATGTTATAAAAAAGAATGAGAAATATTCGATTGTTACTAATTACAGTACAGATGAATTAAAAGAATTGGGATTTTCAAGTAGTGATATCCAAACAATGAAAACTATTTCAATATATGATGAACTTATATTAAATCCAGATTTGGACAAAACAAATTAAATATTACAAAAATATTACAAAAATATTAAACTTTTATTACATTTGCAAAAAGTATTGACAATAAAGAAAAAAAAGTAGATACTATTAGCATAATATGTAAGAAAGTTTTAGGAGGTTTTTTTATGTCAGGAGCATTAATGAACAAAGTGTGGGATTTATTTGGAATGGATTCAGCAGAACCTGAAGAATATGAAGATGAAAATATCTATGATTATGATAATAATGAGGAAGAAGAAGTAGAAGATAGAAAACTATTTGGAAGAAAAAATAATAAGGTAGTAAGTATGCCACAAACACAAGGACAAGCAATTAAAATGGTTATTTCACAACCAACAACATTTGAACAATCAGAGGAAATATGTAGTTTCTTAAAAGAAAAGAAATCTGTAATAGTTAATCTTGAATATGTTAATAAAGATGTTGCTAGAAGAATAGTAGACTTTATTAGTGGTGGAGTTTACGCATTAGATGGATATATTCAAAAGGTATCAAATTCAATTTTTTTGGTAGCACCATCAAACTATGAAATTACAAATGAAATGGCAAGAGAAGAAATGAAAAGCAAACTATCAGTTTCATGGTTAAAAAATAACAATGTAAATAATTAATTGATAATGTTTGCAAAGTAGGAGGGAAAAATGATTACACCTTTAGATATAGATAATAAAAGATTTGCAAAACAAATGGTAAATGGTTATAGTGTAGAAGAAGTTGATGATTTCTTAGATGAATTGACAGCAGATTATTCAAAAAATTATAAAGAAGTTAATGAATTAAGAGCTAAAGTGGAAGAACTAAACAATAGTTTAGTTCAATATAAAACAATTGAATCAACTTTACAAAATACATTGGTTATGGCTCAGTCAACAGCAGAAGAAGTAAAAAATGTTGCTAAACAAAAAGCCGATCAAATAGTTGAGGAAGCAAAAGCAAATGCACAAAAACAAGTAGATGAATTAAATAATGAAATTATACTAAAACAAAAAGAATTAGATGATGTAAAAAAACAATTTGATATATATAAAGCTAAAATGGAATCTTTACTGATTTCACAATTAGAGTTAATCAAAGATATAAATAAAGAATAGAAAGATTGAAGACTATTTTATAGTTTTCAATCTTTTTAATAATTTTTTTATTTAAATTCTTATATTTTTTTGCTTCAATCAAACGAACGTCATTTTCTATATAATATCACAATGATTCCACATCACATTCAAATACAAAAAAACAAAAGCGAAAATGTCATAAAATATTACAAATTTGGTACAATATTACAAAACTATTAAATCTATATTACAATTTTGTTAATTCTATTGACATTGACAGAAAAAAGGATAAAATTATAACATAGGAGAAAAACAAAATGAGAATAATAAGTGGAACGGCTAGAGGAACAAAATTATATACATTAGAGGGCCAAGCAACAAGACCTACATTAGATAGAGTAAAAGAATCATTTTTTAATATAATACAAAACAAAATAATAAATTTAAACTTTTTAGATGTATTTTCTGGTAGTGGAGCAATTGGATTAGAAGCAGCAAGTAGAGGGGCACACAAGGTTATATTATGTGATAACTCAAAAGAGGCAATAAATATAATAAAAAAAAATATTGAAAAAACACATTTAGAACCAAAAGTAAAGTTATATAATTTAGACTATGAAACATTATTAAAAACAAAAATAAAAGAAAAGATGGATGTTATCTATATAGATCCACCTTATAATTCAAATTTTGCAATAAAAGCAGTTGAAATAATAATCAATCAAAAACTTGCTGATGAAAATTCAACTATAATAATAGAAACAGACAACGAAAAAAAAATATTAGAAGAACTAAAGAAAACAGAAGTTGAAATAATAGATAAAAGAAAATATGGAAGAGCAACATTAATCTTTATAAAAATTAGAAAGGGGTAAAACCATGGAGATATTTGAATTACTAGAAACATTGGAGGATATAATTGAAAGAAGCAGAAACGTACCATTCTCTAGTAAAGGAATAGTTGATAAGGAAGAAATGCTAGATTTAATTAAAGAGATTAGATTAAAATTACCAGATGAATTAAAACAAGCAAAATGGGTAAAAGAAGAAAGACAACGTATTTTAGTTGAGGCCCAAAAAGAAGCAGATGGAATAGTAAAAGAAGCTGAAAATAGAATTATTTCTATGATAGATGAGCATGAAATTACAAGAAAAGCATATGAACAAAAGAAAGAAATAATAGAAAGTGCAAACGAGAGATCAAGAGAGATTTCTAATGGAACAAAAGAATATGCAGACGAATTATTAGCACATACAGAAGATGTTTTAACACAAACATTAGGTGGATTAGAAAAAAATATATCTGAAGCATTAAAACTAATGGAAATGTCTATAGAGGACACATTAAAAACAGTTCAAAATAGCAGAAAAGAATTAAAATAAAGGGAAAAGGGAGAAACCCTTTTCCCTTTTTAGAAAGGAATGTATGAAATGGCAAAAAGAAAAACTAAAAAAAAGACAACGAAAAAAGTAAAAAAAAGAGCATCTAATATAGATTTAGCAATAGTAGCATTAATTATATTGAGTATACTATTATGTGTTTTGATTTATGGGAAATCAGGAATTATTGGAATAAAACTAAATGAAATTTTAGGTGGAATGATGGGAATAATAAAATATATTCTACCAATAGGGACATTTGCAATAGGAATTAAATTAGCATTAGATGATGATGAATATTTTACATCTAAATTAATACAATATGCAATTTTGCTCATAAGTGTTGCAGTACTTATGAGTGCATGGCAAATAAATTCAGGTGAGATGGCAATAGCTAATAAAACAACACAAACATTTGTGAAAGAGGCATATGATTTAGGAACACAGGATATAGGGGGCGGTGCATTAGGAGCAATGCTTGCAATGCCACTTGCCAAATTATTAAGCCCAGTTGGAGCAATAATATTATGTATTGGTGTTGTTGTAATGTTAGCAGTATTTACATTTGGAATAAATATATCAGAGATGATAAATAATTTCGTAGAAAAAACAGAGGCAGAAAGAGAAGAAAAATATGAAAGAAAGATGCAAATAAGAGAAGAACACCAAAAAGCAAGACAAGAGGCAAAACAAATTGGTGCTGACAATAGAAAAAAGGCAAAGGAACTACAAAAAGAACAAGCAAGAAGAGAGGCTTTAGAAGAAGAGGATGTTGGAGAACAAATAAAAATTAATTTTGGTGGTAGAATATTAGAAGAAGAGGATAAAAAAGGGAGAAAAAAATATGACCACAGTAATGATGATTTAACACCATTAACAAAAGAAACAAAGAAAACACAATCAATTCAACCAGATGTTATTGAAAATAATTTGTTTAGGCAAGAGGAAGAGAAGAAAGAAGACAAAACAAAAGAAGTATTACAATTAGAACATGCAATGGTTGTTGAAGACGAAAACTATGAATATCCACCAATTGAATTATTAAGTAAACCAGATAAAAAGAAATTAAAAGGTGGAGCAAAAGCACTAACAGATACGGCAACTAAATTACAAAAAACACTATACAGTTTTGGCGTATCCGCAAAAGTTGAAAATGTATCTGTAGGACCTGCAATAACAAGATATGAATTAAAACCAGCAGAAGGCGTAAGGGTTAGTAAAATAGCCAATTTAGCAGATGATATTGCACTTAATTTAGCAGCTGAAACAATAAGAATTGAAGCACCAATACCAGGAAAACAGGCTGTTGGAATTGAAGTACCAAATAAAGAAAAAGAAGCTGTTCATTTAAGAGAAGTGTTAGAAAGTGAAGAATTTCAAAATAATAAATCAAAATTAACAGTAGCACTTGGAAAAGACGTTGCTGGAAATATCCAATTAGCAGATATAGCAAAAATGCCACACGTATTAATTGCTGGTTCAACAGGTTCAGGAAAAAGTGTGTGTATAAATACAATAATTTCAAGTATTATATACAATGCAAAACCAAGTGAAGTTAAAATGGTAATGGTAGACCCTAAAGTAGTTGAATTATCAGTATATAATGGAATACCACATTTATTAATACCAGTTGTAACAGACCCTAAAAAAGCCGCTGGAGCATTGGCATGGGCCGTACAAGAAATGGACAATAGATACAATTTATTTGCAGCAAAAGGTGTAAGAGATATCAAAGGATATAACAAAGCAATAGAAAAAGAGGAAGGACAAGGAACTTTACCACAAATAGTTATAATAGTAGACGAGTTAGCAGACTTAATGATGGTTGCAGCAAAAGATGTTGAAGAAGCAATATGTAGATTAGCACAAAAAGCAAGAGCCGCTGGAATGCACTTAGTAATTGCAACACAAAGACCATCAGTAGATGTAATCACAGGACTAATCAAAGCAAATGTACCATCAAGAATAGCATTTGCAGTATCTTCACAAGTAGACTCAAGAACAATATTAGACTCAGTAGGGGCAGAAAAACTATTAGGAAAAGGTGATATGTTATTCTTCCCAACAGGATTTCCAAAACCAGTAAGAGTTCAGGGAGCATTTGTATCAGACGAAGAAGTTGAAAAGATTGTTGGGTTTGTAAAGAAAAATGGAACAGCAAACTATAGTGAAGACATATTAGAAACAATAGAAAATAGCAATAAGACAGAAAAAGATTTAGCACAAGAACAAGCAGAAGACGACGAAACAGATCCATTTTTAATGGATGCAATAGAAGCAGTTATAGAACAAGGAACAGCGTCAACATCATTTATACAAAGAAGATTTAAAGTTGGTTATGCACGTGCAGGAAGAATTATAGACCAAATGGAAGAAAGAGGTATTATCTCTGGATATCAAGGAAGCAAACCAAGAGAAGTTCTAATGCCAAAAGAAAGATGGGAAGAACTAAAAATGGGAACATCACCGAAAGAGGAGGTAGAAGAATAAATGTTGCTTTGATGTTTATTAATATAAAATATTAGAAAGAATGGAGGGTATAATGTTACAGAAAAAAAAGAATTTATTAGAAAAGTTAGTAAAAAAAGATTACAATAATGAACTTGAAAAAGTATTAGAAACAAAGCAATTTGATGAAAATGTAAAAAGTACCCTTTTAGGAATTTTATATAAAATAGAAGCAGCATATAAGGACTTAGAAACAGTAAAAAAAGACGTTCAAACTAAAGAAGAATATGTAGCAAACATAATAGAAATAATACAAAATGATTGTGATTCTATAGAAATTGTAAAAATGAGTGATACAGAAAATAAAATACCAAATGGAAAAACATATATAGTTGATAAGGAAAAGAAAAAAATAATATCATATCCAATAGAAAGAAAGTTACTGTATGCAATAGAAAAGATTTCTAAAAAAAATAAAATTGTTAAGGATGAATATTTTCTAATAAATGAAACACTTTCAGAACTTATCAATGTTGGAAATAACATTAATATGGTAGAACCACTAAGGGATTTTAATGGATATTCATGGACCACTATACCACAGGAGATAGAAAGCATAGATCATAATTTGATTTATCAAGATTTGAGGATTTTGATAGGACATAAATTTTTAAATAAATGGATAAAAAACAATGAATTTATTATAGATTATTTTTATTTGTTTAAAGAAGAACTCGAAAGTAGATATGGTAAAAAAAATAAAGAAAAAATTATTGAGTTATTATCCAAAATTTCTATATTACTTAGTATCAAATACAATAAAGAAAAGTATGAAAATATCATAGAAACAAAGAAAAAAATTGAGGATGAATTAAAAAATCTTTATAATAAAGAAAAATTTGTTGAAGAGACAACAGAGGCTAAAATAAAAATAATGAATGAAATAAAACAAATTGATGAAACTGTAAATGATAAAGAATTATTACAAAAAGAATATATTTCTAGAAATGAAAAATTACCATTAGAGAAAAAAATATTTAGTATGAGAATATTATCAAAAATAATGGAAGAAGAAAAAGATTGCAAATTAAAAGAATTGGCACAATTAAATTTATTACTAAATCCTCAGAACTTTGTAAATTATAAAAAAAAATTAGAAAAAAAAGAAAAATATTTAAGTGAATTGAAATCGAAAGATAAAGAAAAAAGATTAGATGAATTAAAATTGGAATTTCAAAAATTATTTTTAAAAATGATGGAATTAAATTTAAAAAAGGCTGACACAAAGCAAGAAATAGAAAAAATTATATATGACTTTAGATATTATTGCTTACTACAATATAATGTAAGTAAAAAAATAAATGAAGTTACAGAATTACAAGAACAATTAGATGAAGTCGCTAAAATGATTATTGATAAGGCAATTGAGTATAAAGTTATGGAAAAAATATCGTACAATAATGATACTAATTTTGAGATTCTAAAGAATATATTTAAAGTAAGAATTATTAAACTTGAAGATGCTTATTTAAAAATCACTAAAGAAAAAGACAAATATTTTCTACAAATTTTTGATGAAAATATTTTTGAGGAGAAGGTTGAAATACAAAAGCCAAAAGAGTTAGAAATAAAGCTAAATAAAAAAAGATCAATAATGGGATAAAATAATTTATTAGGAATTCAACTAATTTAACAACATCCCCATTGGTCGAAAGAGGAGGAAATTTATGAAAATTACATTTTTAGGCGCTACAAAAACAGTAACAGGTTCAAACTATTTAGTAGAAGCAGCAGGAAAAAAATTCTTAGTAGACTGTGGTATGTGGCAAGGAAGAAAAGAATTAGAGGAAGAGAATTTTGACGAATTTGATTTCAATCCTGCAGAAATTGATTTTATGCTATTAACACATGCGCACATTGACCACTCAGGAAGAATACCAAAACTATATAATGAAGGATTCAAAAATAAAATATATGCACACAAAGCAACTTGTGACTTATGTGCACTAATGCTACCAGATAGTGGTCACATTCAAGAAATGGAAAATGAATGGAAAAACAGAAAAAGAATGAGAAAAGGGCTAGAAGCCAGAGAACCATTATATACAGCAGAACAAGCAGCAAGATGTTTGGAGATATTTGAACCAGTTCAATATGACCAAATAATAGATATAACACCAGACATACATGTAAGATTCAATGATGCAGGACATATGCTAGGTTCAAGCATAATTGAACTATGGGTAAATGAAAACGGAAAACAAACAAAAACAGTTTTCACAGGGGACCTAGGAAATAATGACATCCCACTATTAAGTGAACCAACAATGATAGAAGACGCAGATTTCTTAGTTATGGAATCAACATATGGAAGCAGAAAGCACATCAAGAATGACCAAAAAGCAGAAATGTTTTTGGACATCGTATCAGAAACACTTGATAACAAAGGAACAGTTGTAATACCATCATTTGCAGTAGGAAGAACGCAAGAGATATTATATGAACTAAATAAAATAAAAGAAACAAAAGATGACGAAAAATTCATAAAAGAATATGAAACATTAATGAAAGCACCAGTATATGTAGATAGCCCACTTGCAATATCTGCAACAGAAGTATTTAAAGAAAATATGAATCTATTTGATGATGAAACACAAGAAGAAATAAAAAAAGGAGACCGACCACTAGAATTCCCAGGACTTAAATTTACAACAACTGCAGACGAATCAAAAGCCTTAAACGAAAACCCAGAACCATGTATAATAATATCAGCAAGTGGAATGTGTGAAGTAGGAAGAATAAAACATCATTTAAAACACAACTTATGGAATCCAAATTCAACAATATTATTTGTTGGGTACCAAGCACCAGGAACACTTGGATATAGCATAGTAAATGGAGCAAAAAAAGTAAAAATATTTGGAGAAGAAATAGCAGTAAACGCCAGAATTGAATATATAGAAGGATATTCAGGACACGCAGATCAAGATGGATTAATGAATTTTGTATATTCATTTATCAAAAAACCAAAACAAGTATTTTTAATTCATGGTGAAGAAGAATCTCAAGAAGTACTTGGAGGGATGATTGAAGAAGATGCAAAATTGCCAGTTATAATACCAAATTATGGCGAAACATACGAAATAAATGTAGATGAAGATGTTAAATTAACACATAAAATTGACAAGAAATTACCTGTTAATATGAAATCAGAAGTATTGAAGAGATTAGAAAAATTAAGAGCAGAAATTAACGATATGGATAATGCTGTTAGAGATGATATGAATAATGGTGAACTTAAAGATGCTGATGTGTTTAGAATTAATGAGAAAATTAAAGATTTAGAAAAACAAATTTTGAATGTGATAGAAGGGTAAGAAAAAAGCGGGAAAGGGGGACGGGTCTCCAATCCCGAAAAATTTTTTCGGGATTGGAGACCCGTCCCCCTTTCCCGTTTTTTTAGAGAGGTAAAATAATGGAAAACAAATATTTAAATGAAGCAATAATTGGAAATAAAAAAATGATAGCAACATTTACATCAAAAGGAGAAATGCAAAGAATATATTTCCCAAGTAAAGACAACAGACAATATATAAATTACTTCCATACAGGAGTGAAAATAAACGAATCAGATTTAATATATTTACATGATGACATAAACAACGTATATAAACAATATTATGACACAGACACAAATATATTAAATACAGAAATAACAAATACATACTTCAATTTAAAAATAGTGCAAACAGATTTTGTGTTAATAAAAGAAAATATATTACTAAAAAAATACACATTTTTAAATGAAAGCAAAATAGATTTAAATACACAATTTTATATTCATTCTGAACTATTATCAGATACAAATAATTTTGTTGGATGCAAAATTATTGATGGTGGAATGATGCAATATGCACATGATTTTACATTTTCAACTTTTGCCAAAGGTAAAGATATTATAAAACACCAGATAAATGGAAGCATAAATAATATAAAAAGAACAGAAATATATGACAAAGATTATATTGGAATGTCAAAAGATACATCAATAGCATATGAAATAGGAACAATAAAACCAGGAGAGAAAAAAGAGTTAGAAATTGCAATTTTAATTGATGAAAACAAGAATGTTTCCGATATTGAGGATGAAGTTGAAAGAATAAAAAGAATAGATTTTGAAAAAGAATATATAAATACAAAAACATATTGGAGAAAATATGTAAAACAACATAATGGCTTAAAAATTAAAGAGCCAGAAAATAGTTATGACGAAAGAATATATGAAATTTATAAAAGAAGTATATTGCTATTTCCTTTATTGACAAATGCTGAAACAGGGGCGATTATAGCTTCACCTGAAATAGACGAAAACTTCACAAAATGCGGAAGATATGCATATTGTTGGCCAAGAGATGCAGTTTTTATGACAAAAGCAATGGATATATTAAAAATGAATAAAGAAACAGAAAAATTTTATAAAGTATTTTGCCAAAAAACACAAAGCAAAAATGGAATGTGGGAACAACGTTTTTATACAGATGGAAAATTAGCTCCTTGTTGGGGATACCAAATTGACGAAACAGCAAGTGTAGTTTTTGGAGTGTATGAACATTATAAATATACAAATTCCGAAAAATTTTTAAAAGATAATTTACAAATGTGTGAAAAAGCGACAGATTTTTTAAAAAGATATCTAAAAGACTGGGTTGAACCAGCATTTAAAAGTGAAGAAAATGAAAATACAGACCATAAATATCACATAAGTTATGATTTATGGGAAATGTGTGAGGGAGTACACTTATATTCACTAGCAAGCATTTATTCAGCATTTACAAGTATGTTAAAAATTTATGATGTGCTAGGGAAAGATGTATCAGATTTTGAAAACAATAGATTAAAACAAGAAAAAGTTGAAAAATCAAAAAAAGAAATAGAAAAATTACAACTTGAAATAAAAAAATATATCAATAAATACTTATATGACGAAGAAAAGAAATCATATGTAAGAAATCCAGAAGACAAAAAAATGGATATAAGCATAATTGGTGCAGTTACACCATTTGAAGTATTTAAACCAAAAGAAAAGAAAGTTCAAAATACTATTGAAAGAATTAATTTAAGTTTAAGAACTTATACTGGTGGATATCAAAGATTTGAAAATGATAATTATATGAATGGAAATCCTTGGCCTATTGCTAACCTTTGGATGACTTTGTATTACTTAGAAACAGGAGAAAAAAAGAAAGCAAAAGAAACATTTGACTTTGTAATTAAAACAGCTGGAAAGCATTATTTCTTAGGTGAACAAGTTGATAATGAAACTTTAAAACCTAATTGGGTTATTGGCCTTGGGTGGTCACATGCAATGTTTGTTATTGTTTTAGAAAAATATATGGGAAAATAAAAAATTATTTTATAAATAAAAAGTAGAAGAATGGAGATCCAAACTTCTACTTTTTAATATTTTTTATCTATATGAATAATAATTTGCTTCAATATTTCTTTATCTTCCTTAGAAATATTTTTAATAGAAGAAATTAAAAATGTATCTAAAGTATCCTCTTTAAAAGTTAACAATTCAGCGAATAATGAATTTGGAGAAATGCATAAAAAATTGCATAAATTTAATAAAGTAGGAACACTGCCTATATTTCTGCCATTTTCAATATTTCGTAATAAATCTATAGAAATATCAACGTTTTCAGCGACATATTCTTGTGTGAATTTTTTAGATAAACGTGTTTGCTTGATTTTTTTTCCAATTATATTTAAAACATCATCATTTTTTATTAACAAATATAACACCTACTTTCTTATATTATAAAAATAATATCATTAAGATATAATAATAAAAAGTGAATTAAATTAATTAAAAACAATAAATATAATAAAAATATTAACAAAAATAATTAATTTTATTCATACAAATTATTGACAAAGATTGTAGAATGATGTAGAATACATATAGATAATACAAATGAAAGGAAGATTTTATTATGTTTAAAAGGTACAAAAGCACAAAAGGTATAACACTAGTGGCTCTAGTGATTACCATAGTAATTTTATTGATATTAGCAGGAATATCAATATCAACATTAACAAATACAGGGTTATTTGGAAAAGCAAAAGAGGCAAAAAAGAAAAGCGATGAAGCGTCCGCAAAGGAACAA
>CAKPJK010000026.1 GCA_934162615.1 uncultured Clostridia bacterium | reverse complement strand
GGTGGAAAAATATTTGCCAGATAATTGTGAAATAAGAGAATATAGTTTTAATTAATTTAAATAAAAATTGATATATGTATAATAAGAGATTTGATAATTGTGAGATAGGACAAGAAATACATAAGATATATGGAGAAAATAATAGAGAAGAATATGGTAAGAAATTATTAGAATATTGTATGGAAAGGATTGAATATGAAACAAATTGATAGAATAGGAGCAGAAATTTTAGAAGAATTAAGTGACGAAAATATTCACACAAGATCAAATATCTTACAACATGAGAAAGCAATGCTAAGAAGAGATGAAGAACCTTATATTGAGTTTAAGTGTGATAAAGCATTATCAATTTTAGTTAATCTAAATTATTTAAAAAGAGAAAAAAGAGGAGAATATAAGATAACTCCAGCAGGGCTAAGCGTGTTAGACAAGAATAGAGAAACATTATATAATCAAATAAAAAAACATAAGAAAATATCAGAAAAAAATTCAAAATTAGTATATGAAATATTCAAAGAAGCTAATGAATTGTTTTTAATAGAAGATATAAGTTCCATAAAACTAGATGTAGCAGAAGAATGTTTATGCTCATCATTAAGTAAATGCTTAGAAAAAGTAATGGAGGAAAAAGGCATAAGAGGATACTATGCTGATGCCAACTATAATAGAAACGAATATATGTATAAAACAATAATAAATGACAAATATGAAGTGATTAGGATAAAATGTGATTTAATTGTACACAGTAGAGGAGAAAATAAAGGACTTGATAACTTGTTAGCAATAGAAATGAAAAAGAAAAACAATCCACAAGATAGAAATGAAAATAAAGAAAGACTAAAAATTATGACAAGAAATACATATTATGGAGAGGTAATGTATGAAGAATTGCCAAGACATATATGTAGATATGTATTAGGAATTTTTTATGACATAGATAAGGATAAAAAAGAGGTAAAAATGGAATTTTATAGAAATGGCGATATTGAATGGAAGGAAAAAATAAAATTTGATGATTGTGGAAAGATTATACAAAATGAAATTATAAACAAATTCGAAGGCATACATCGTGAAGTATAATATATTAAAATTTAAAAGAAAGGGTTGTCAATACAAGAATAAAAATAAAAAGCAAGAAGATTTTAAGAAGTGTTTAACTTGTATATAGAATTTATTAAGTTAAAGGCTTCTTTTTTCATCAAATCTTTATTATGAGAAGCATTTACTTTGGGAATGAAAGGTTCACCAAATTTCACAGTCACAGTTGAAAAAAATCGAGGACGTGAAGTTATATAAACAGGTATAATAGGGAGAGAAGTCTTATTTTATCATGTTTTTTTAATAACCTTAAAATACGCATAGTACCTGCAAAGTCCTTGCCATTTCTTTTTATAGGAATGGCATTACAATATGACAAAAAATTCGAAACGAATTTATTTTTAAAAAGTTCAGACTTTGCAACACTATACATATTATCTATTTTGGGATAAAGAAAAACAGGGTCAAAAATCCTAGAGTGATTAGGACAAATTAAACACTTATCATATTTATTTAAAACATTAAGGTTTTCATATTTTACACGAAATAGAATGCGACAAACAAAATTTGGAGTGAAAATAACTGGGATAGACGAAGAACCTCGAATCGCTTCAGAAATAGGTCTATCATCATAGTATGTAAATTTCTCCATAGGGCTGGAACTATAATAAATAGATTTTCTTTTTGTTATATTTAAAGCAGGAATTATAAATGGTATATCAATGTCTTTCATTATATGTTTGTTATGTTTAAAGTACTATTTCATCAACACTTTTGCGTATTATTTTAGGATTTTTTAAACCACTTTTTATCATAAGACTAAAAGACACATGATCCAATACTTGCTCCTGAAATTGCCTCAATCTCTACTCCAAGTTCTTTAAGTGCACGGATTGTACCAATATTAATTGCAGCCTTAGCACCTCCTCCAGTACAAGCCAACGCAACCTTCATTTTTAATCCTCCTTTAAACTATAATTGCTAAAATTGATTATAACACAAAATTAGGCAGGTATCTACATTTTGTGCTTAAATAATATTGCATTTTTATTTGTGCATATGATACAATTAGCAAAAGAATAATGGGATAATAATCATCCAGAAAATGCAAAAAAATATTTGAATTGCAAACATAAAATACGGAATGGGGGAAAAATAAAATGAATAACATGTTTTCTATTATTGAAATTGGGAGTAACAATACCAAAATACACATATACAAAGAAGAAAAATTGATATATGAAAAAACTATTACAATTGAATTTAAGAAAAATTACCAAATAAAAAAGCAAATAAATGAAGAAGACTTAAATAAATTGTATGAAGTAATAAAAAATGCATTAACTTATACAAACAATGTAAATATATATGGATGTAGTATATTTAGAAATATATCAAATGAAGAATTAGACGAAATTAATAAAAAAATATATGAAAAATTTAAGTTGGAAATTCAAGTTGTGTCACAAGAAGATGAAGCAAATTATACTGCTCTAGGATGTTATAAAAATATAGAATACAATGAGAATATATGTATTTTTATAGGAGGTGGAGGTTCAACTGAACTTATATTTGTAAAAAATAAAGAAGTTATAGCCAAAAAATTATTATGATTTTGGAGTGGTAGACATTACAAATAAATTTGAAAGCCTAAAAAATGACATTCCAACATGTTCTTTCAGTGAAGTATACGATTATGTAGATGATTTAATTGGAAAAATAGATATTAAAGCAGATATTTTAATATTAGCTGGTGGTGACCATTTATATTGGTATAACAATGCAAGATATAATTTAATGGAAAATACTTTATATAAAAATGAAAAACAAAAATATATGCTAACAATCGAAATGAGTGATAATTATGATAAAAATGCTTTAGTAACTTCATTAGATAGAATTAGAGCAAATAGTGATAATCCCAAATGGTTTGATGGTTCAAGAGCAATGAAAGTGCTAACAAATTTAATATCACATAAAATAGAAAGCAAATATATTGTTCCAACAAAAATAAATATGGAAGATGGATTAAAGATGAAAAATAAGTAAATCAAGAAGTAAAAAGAC
Organism: uncultured Clostridia bacterium; assembly: GCA_934162615.1. Taxonomy (GTDB): domain Bacteria; phylum Bacillota; class Clostridia; order TANB77; family CAG-508; genus CAG-269. The sequence goes on along the minus strand of CAKPJK010000026.1, from coordinate 18,799 downwards.
ATAAAATTAAATTCTTTTTAAAAGTATCAAAAGGAGTAAAATATGAAAAAAAATATAGGAAAATATAAACGAGAAATAGTAACTACAATGATATTATTAATAATTACTGTAACAGTATTAGGAATTAGTAAATTTTTAAATATACAAGGTTTAGACAAATTAAATACATTATCAGAATTAATATTTAGTAGTTTGATAGGATTGGTAACAATATGGCTATCCGGATACTTCATATTGATACAGTTATATAAAAATACATATCCAATGGAGATTATTGAAAAGAATTTTTTGAAGAAAGTAAAAATTATATTAATATATTCAATACTAAATATATTAATTGGAGTATTAACATTATCTTTATTTAATAATTATGTAACTGAAATATATTATATAATTCTATTTGTAATAAATGTTATTGTTGTTTTTTATTATACATATAGAATTAATAGAGAATTCACTATAAATACTTATGTTGATAAGTATTTTAAGGATTTAGCAGATAGCCTAGAAAAAGAAAACATAACCCAAAATGATGTCGATAATAGTTTTAAAGATTTTTATAAATTTTTTGATGAATGTATTATAAAAGATGAATATTATGTTTGTAATAATATTTCTGAAAAAATAGGTTTATTATTTAAAAATCTAATAGAACATTGTAATAAAATGGTATTAAATAATGAAGAAGAAATGGCTGAATACATATTTGAAAAGATTATAAATTCTGGAATGTATCAAATTAGTTATGCAAAGGATAGCAAAACCGAAAGTTTGATTTCAAATTTATTTATACAACAAGAAAAGAATATAAAAATATGCATAAAAATAGGAAAATTAGATTGGTTTAAAAAGTATATAAAGCAAATAAATTTATTATCTAAAGAATATAATAACAACCATAATGGCATTTTAGAAGAACTATATGATTTAAATATGGAAATAGGCAAAACTTTATTAAAAAAAGAGGATGAATGGTTAGATTGGTTTATTAATGAATTGTATAATATTAATATTTCATTAAAATATGCATTTAAAAATATAAATTTAAATTATTTTGGAAAATTTTTAACTTATGTAATGGTAAAAAATATAGAAGATAATAAAAACGATAATAATAAATATAGAATATTAATACAAGTATTAGAAAAGTATACATACAATATAACACATATAAATGATAATATTGAAGATATAGTAATCTATTATTCAATTTATGGGAATCAATTAATTGAAAATAAATGTAAAGAACAAGTTAGAGATTTCATAGAGATAATAACAAATAGAAATAATAGAATAATAGATAATGAAAAATGGAATGAGTTTATACTTTATTATTTAAATATAACAATGCAAGAATGGACTGAAGATTTTGGAGAAATTAATAGGAAGAAAATAATAGATATTGTTCTAGAATTAAGCTTAAATAATTCAAATTGTAATTATTATAGTTTTTTACCAGAATATAGTAAAATAATACAAGTAAAAAAAGATGAACCTAAATTAATGAATGAGATATGTGATGAATTTGAGGAACTATTTATAAGGTTAGTTATAAATAATAATGTAAATATGTTCTATATTATATTGAGAATTTTAAAAGATTCAATATTAACCTTAAAACGAGATGATAGAAATGCACAAGAAAAATTGTTTGATTTATATCTAGGAAATCTAGTAAGGACAGTAAATATTGAAAATAAGAAGTTTGCTGAATTAACTATTTCTGCAATAGACGATACTATTGAAGAACTTGATAAAAATAGAAAAATATCAAATCAATTCGGGATTCATATTATAGAAGCAATTGCTGATGTTGCAATATATAGATCAAGAATTAAAGAAATGAATGTAATTAACGTTACTAATTTATTATCTGATTTTTTAGAAGAAAAAAAGTATAATTTTATAGTATCAGATAATAAAAGAAAAGAATTATTATATAAGAGTATTTATAATATTGGAATAAGTTGTATAGAGAATAATATGGAAAATGCATTACGAAATGTATCTAATAGATTAGGTTGGTTTCTAATAGGAAGTATAAATAATAATGATGCTCCAACTTTGACTCATTACTTATTGGATAGAACTTTAGATTTATTTAAGATAGCTAAAAATATGGATATAAGTGAGAAAACATTAGTATTTATAATGACCTTATTTACAACTGTTGGAACATATTGTTGCAAAGACGCAAAATATAAAGGATATCAGGATAAAATATTGGGAATCTTAATAAAAGAAGATTATATAAGAATAAAAACTGCAATAGAACTTCGAACAAAAGAAAATAATATGTGGGACAAATTATTTGATGGACAAACTCAAACATTGACACAAAAATTTTTAAAAGAATTAAATCGAAGAAATATAACAAAAAATAAATTATAATAATTATTATGAACAAGTTGGAGAAAGTCCAGAAAAAATTATAAATTTTTCTGAACTAGCCTATGCTTTGAGAAAGGAATGAGATAAAAGATGAAAATCATAACTAATGATATAGAAAAAGAATGTTGGGACTTATTATCAATTTATGAAGATGAGGAATTTGTTAAAGAAAAGGTTTTGTCAGTAAAACCTACAATAAAGAAAACAACATTAAATAAAATATCTAAGGAAATAAATTTTTATATAAAGCAATCAGAAGAATTATATAACTCTAGCAATACAAGTATAATAACCAGTCCATTAACGTTATTTTATTCTTTAAATAATTTAATTAAAGCAGTGTATTTATTAAAGTATCCAACAAAAGGAATAAGTGCCAGCCATGGATTGACTATAATTGGTACAAATATTAAAACTGTTAGATTATCTGAACTTTCAGTTCATATAGATAAACGCGGTACTTTTAATAACCTAAATGAATTACTAAATTATGATTTACCAGATGATTATGATGTTGCTATTAAAGATTTGTTATCATTAGTTCCAGAAATCTCATCTATATATAACTTAATATACAAAGAAGAACCAAATGTTTATTTGTTAAGAGAAAACTTAGATAAACATTATGAATATAATGTAGTATTACCAAATAATTCGTATGATGAAACTGCAAATAAAAATTTTAATTTGCTGGAAGAAAATTCTGTACATATAACATTTGGACCAAATGCACTTGGACCAGGATGCCATTTATATAAAAGTATAGCTACTAAAGACATTAATAATGTATTAGAACAGGACATATATGGAAATAATTATTTGACATTGGGAATGCAATTGAATGGTAAAACTAAGAAAATAAATCAACTTAGTATAATTTATATAATATTATACATATATAGTATGGAAGTGAGATATAAATCAGCAGAATGGATTAATATTATAAATTCAAAAGAAAAAGCTATTATAAAAAAATCTATAGATACATTTAAGATAAAGATGCTTATTTGTATCTTATCGTTAATTGAAGATGATAAATATGAATTTATAAATAAAATTGATGGTTATAAAGAAGATGTTGATTATTCTAAAATAACAGATGAAGTACTAAAGGAAATTAAAAGTAGAAACTTTAGATATGGACACTCTGTATTAGAAAAATTAATTTAATCCTCTACAATAATTATAAAGCACATTATTTTTTGATTAAGAATATTTAATGACAAATAATTAAGATATAAAAGGAATTTTTAATATGATATTATATGCAACAAAACAAACAATAAAAGAATTGAATATACCAATGCCAAATGAATTATCAACATTTAATAATATAATGGCAAACAAAGTAATTGAAGAACAAACAGGAGACGAATTATTAGAGTGGGGACTAAAATAATTTTATTTTGATGGGAGAAAATGTGTGCAAGCTATAAATTTTGCAAGTAAATTAACATTATTTTTATTTGACATTAAAAATGAGAAAATTCAGTGGATTGCTAATGGCATTGCTATATATTTAAATGAGTTATATAGTAAAGATAAAAATATGTTAAAACTATTAGAAAAATTATATGCTGATTATCCAAACTTGCGCTTTTGAAAAATTAACTAATAAAAGCATTATTGTATCACTTAACCATAATCAATTCCAACATGCAGATGATGGATACAGATTTTATGATTATATAGATAAAAATATATTGAATACAATAAAGATAAACAAAGATTTTAATTGGAATAATTTAACTACTAAAACTATAAACGGAAAGAAGGAATATATATTTCCAGCAGAATATTTTAGAGAATTGCTTATTGAGAGATATAAAGGATAAAAAATAAAAAAGGAGATAAAAATCAAATGAAAATTTTAAGTTACAATATATATGGAATAAAAAGTACAACAGCACCAACACCTAAATGGGAAGTAAGACAAGAAAACATAAAAAGAATTTTAAATAACATACTAAAAGACAATGAAATAAAAGTATGTTGTTTTCAAGAAGTAAACGAAAATAACATAGAATTATTAAACGAAATATTAAATCAAAATAATTTTAAAATGTTAGAAAAATTCCCAATGAAAACAGAAACACTTAATCAATATAATATAGTTGCAATTAGGGATGAAGATGCAATAAATGTTAATTTTGTACATTGCTTACCACATGGAAAAGACACAGAATATAAAAAAATTGAAGAACAAAAAATTGATTACAACATGAGTGATTATAGAACAACAGTATTTGTAAACTTTGAATATAACAACAAAAAATATCTTGTAGGATGTATTCATACAGATTATATATCTACAGAGGGCAAAATAAAAGGAACTGTTAAATCACTAAATTATATGGATACAATAAATTGCGATTATAAATTAGTTGTTGGAGATATGAATATGATTTCTCATATGTCTGAAGTCTATAATATTTTAAAACAAAATAATAACTATACAACTATCTCAAGAAATAGAAACTTTAACATTTCTGATAATTCATGGCAAGGATATGGAGCAATGGAACAAGTTAATGTTGATTTTGCTTTTATAGAAAAAAAGATAAAAGAAAATTACAATTATGAAATAATAAAACAAGATAATATGATGGATGAGGGCTCAGACCATAGACCAGTTATATTAACTATTGAATAGTGTTATTATCAAAAAAATATAAAAACAAGAAGTCAGTTGAAACTAGCCAATTGGCCTTTTTGTTATTTTTTTAAATTTAATCAAGTAAGTATGCTTTAGCTGTTGAGATTTAGCAATTACAGATAAAGTATTATAATATAATTTATTTGTAGTATAAATAAAATTTTACAAATTTTACTAAAAATATTGAATGTTATTAATAAATATGATACAATACAAATGTTCGTAAATATATAACTAACGAAGATAGAAATTTAATCGTGAAAATATGTGATAAAATAAATTATATGCTAGTAGAAAAACAAAAAATATTTTAAAAAACAGAATATTTGTAATATAAAACAGAAAGAGGTGATTAAATGAAATTAGAAGAATACAAATCAGGCAAATATGTAAAAATGAATGATTACAAAGCATTTATTCCAAGTAAAATAAATTACAACTGGGGATGGGATGATACAAAATTGGACAAACTTTTAGCAGAAGCAAACAGACAAATTGGAGAACTAAATGCATATTCATTATTAATACCAAATGTAGATTTATATATTAAAATGCATGTGAAAATTGAAGCCAATAAGTCGAGTAGAATTGAGGGAACAAGAACAACTGTAGAAGAAGACTTGCTAGATGTAAGCGACATTAATCCAGAAAAAAGAGATGACTGGGAAGAAGTTCAAAACTATGTTAAAGCCACAAATTATGGAGTAGCAAGAATAAAAGAAGGATTCCCAGTATGTACTAGATTAATAAGAGAAATTCACGAAATATTAATGCAAGGAGTTCGTGGAGAACATAAGACACCTGGAGAATTTAGAACATCACAAAACTGGATTGGTGGTAGCATGCCAAGTACAGCAGTATATGTTCCACCACCACATACAGAAATTGCAGAATGCTTATCTGACTTTGAAAAATTTATAAACAATGAAGAAATAGATACACCAGATTTAGTAAAAATCGCAATTTTACATTATCAATTTGAATCTATACATCCATTTTTAGATGGTAATGGAAGAATTGGAAGATTACTAATTCCACTATACATTCAAAGCAAAGGAATGTTAGAAAAATCTTGTTTATATATTTCTGATTATATTGAAAGAAATAAAGATACATATTATGATATGCTAACAAGAGTAAGAACTCATAATGATATGATAGGATGGATTAAATTTTTTTTAGAAGCGGTTATTGAAACATCAAAAACGGCAAAAGAAAAATTTAGAAAAGTAGTTGAACTTACAGTGGAAATGGACAAAATTATAGTGAATTTACCAGTAAAATCCGATAACGCAAAAAAAGTAATAAATGTATTATATAATGAACCTATAATTAATAGAAAAAAATTATGTAATATAACTAAAATAAAAGAAGGGACAATAAAAAATATTATTAATTGTTTATTAGAAAATGATATCATTGTAGAAACAACTGGATATAGTAGAAATCAAATTTTTACTTTTCAAAAATATACAGATTTATTTTTAAAATAAAATTTATAGGTCAAAAAAGTAAAGAAATTTGACCTATAAAAATCCATAGGTCAAAAAAAATAAAATTTCTGACCTACAAATTATTTTAAGTCAAAAAATAAAAAATTGAAATCACCAATGCCAAGCAAATGTCCTATAAAAATCCATAAGACGAAAAAAGTTAAAAATCTGTCCTATAGATTTTTAAAATTTTAAAATAAAAATTTTTGGCTAACGAAAAATATTTAACAATAAAATTTAAGTGGAAGTATTCGGAAAAATACTTCCTTTTTTTAACTATTTATGATATAGTTATCATAAATAATCATTATATTAATATACAAGAAAAAACTTAATACGAATACAGTTAGTTTTGATAAAAATAAAACTAAAAAATAATGATAATGCATAACAGATAAAATAAAAAAATACTAATAAAAGAAGGAATATATATGTTAAAAGACTTATGTTTTGAAATAATACAAACATGCCCTAATAAATGCAAATTTTGTTCTTCAAATTCATCAAAAGACAAAACAACAATAATAACACTAGAAGACTTTAAGAAAACAGTTATGTATTTTATTACCCATGGTGGAATTGGAGAAATATCAATTTCAGGAGGAGAACCTTTTTTACATCCAGATTTATTCGAAATGATAAAATTTTGTAAAGACAATGGAATTAGAACAGTTATATTCACCAGTGGAATAAAAAGAACACCAGCAATACCAGAAAAAACGATAGAATATATAAAAAATAAATGTAAAAAAGATTTAGAAGAAATAGAAGAACATGAACCATGGAATGAAAGGCTAAAAAGAAATGTGAAGGCGTATTATAAAAGAATGATTAATCCAGGAGAATTTACTTCACTAACAAAGCAAGAACTAGAAAAAATAAAAGAATTAGGAGTAGATAAAATCGTATTTGATTGGCAAGCGTTAGATGAAAGTATTGATAATGAGTTGATGGGAAGAAAAGCATTAAATACATATCTAATGGATTCTTTGATTAGGGCAAGTATTGTTGGATTAAATGTAGATGTTCATTTTATTCCTATGAAACCAAATTATAGACAATTTCCGGATATCATAGAATGTTTAGAAATTTCAAAAGTAAAAAATATAAGTATTCTAAATTTTGTACCACAAGGTAGAGGACTAGAAAACAAACAAGACTTGATGTTAAATGAAACGGAGTTAAGAGAATTTAGCGAAATATTAAAAAAAGAAAAAGAAAAATATAGCGGTAACATAAGAATTGGAATCCCATTAAATGGAAAAATGTCTCATTTATGCACAGCAGGAACTGAAAAGTTAGATATAAAATATGATGGAACAATACTTCCATGTCCAGCATTTAAAGAAATGAGCGTAGAGAAAATGGAAAAATACGGCATAAAATTACATAGTATATATGAGGATTTGGAAAAAGTAGTTATACATGAAGGAACAAGAAAATCACCGTTATGTAAGCAAGTTTATGGATTTAATGGGGAATTGACAGAAAGTGAAGAGATAGAATTTTAGGGAGGAATATTTATGAAAATATTAATAGGAACAAAAAATCCAGGAAAAATAGAAGGGGCAAAACAAGCATTTGAAAAATATTTTAACAATGTAGAAATAGAAGGAATAGTAGTAGATTCAAATGTAGGAGACCAACCAATAAACGAAGAAATACTTCAAGGAGCAAAAAATAGAGTAAAAAATCTAAAAGAGTACGCTTCAATGAACAATATAAAAGCAGACTTTTATATTTCAAGTGAAGCAGGCATCACAGATTCTTTAGGAGAATGGATTGACATAAATGCAGTAGTTGTGGAAGATTCAAAAGGATTCCAAAGTATAGGAACAAGCCAAGGATTTCCAATTCCTGATAAATACATTGAAGAAATTAAGGCAACAGAACTTGGAAAAGTTATGGACAAGATATTTGATGGACAAGAATTAGGCAAAGGAAAAGGCGGAATAAGTTACTTAACAAAAAATGAAGTATCAAGAATTGATTTAACAAGAAATGCATTCATTATGGCACTAACAAAACACATTAATGGAGACATATGGAGGTAAAAATGATATATCTAAAAACATTTAAATTAAGTGAAAGTAGAAGCACAGACCCCAATATATATCCATTTTGCATATTCAAAAATAAAGAACCAAATATATTTGTATTTGACGACATCACAGTATTATATGGAAACAATGGGAGTGGAAAATCAACAATATTAAACATGATTGCACACAAATTAAACTTAAAAGGCAAAGAACGAAACTATTCTAGAATTGACGGATGGTGGCCATATTTTGAAAACTATTCAAATGAATGTGAATATGAACTAGGAGTAAACGAATATGGAAGTAGACTAACAAAAGTTCCTACAAATAGTAGATATATAAAAAGTGAAGAAATATTATATGAAATTAGAAAAATACAACAAGATGCAGTCTTACAAGAAAGCATAGAGAGTACTCTAACCAAAGAAAGAGGAAGACAAAATGCAAAAGATTTTTTAAAAACAAAAGAAGGTGGAAAACAATTTCCAAGATTTGCATTTGCGCAAGATAAATATTCAAATGGAGAAACAACATTACAAATATTAGAAGAGGATATTGAACCAGATAAATTATATTTATTAGATGAGCCAGAAGTGTCACTTTCACCACAAAATCAAGTAAAACTTGCAGAAAAAATAAATGAAATGGCAAGATATCTTGGAGTTCAATTCGTTATAGCAACTCATTCTCCATTCATGTTAGGAATATTAAATGCAAAGATATACAATTTAGACACAAAAGATTATAGAGTAGAAAAATGGAATGAGCTTGAAAATGTAAGATATTTTTATAACTTTTTCAAAAGTAAAAAAGAAGAATTTGAAAATTAAGGTGAAATAATGATAAAATGAAGAGCGTTAAGAATAGATTTAACAAGAAATGAATTCATTATGGTACTAACAAAACATATTAATGTAGAAATTATGGAGATAAAAATGGATATTTATGAAGAAATATATATAAAAAACAAAAAATTAATTGATGCTGCTATTGAACAAACAAAAAAATGTGACAATGACCCATTACATTTTATAGGACATACAATAGATGTTGTAAATTATGTAAAAGAGTTATTAGAAAAAATACCAGCAAACAAAGAAATATGTATTATATCAGCATACTGGCACGATGTAGGAAGAAGCATTATTGATAAAGGACATGAAGAAGAAAGTGGAAGAATGATAAAAGAAGAAATGAGCAAATTAGGATATGACAATAAAATGATAGAAGAATGTTATTCTGCAGTTATAAACCATAAAAGAGATTCGATTCCACCAACAATAGAAGGAAAAATCGTAAGAGATGCAGACAAAATTGCGTATATTGGAAAAAATAGATGGAAAAGGTGTATGGAAGAAAAACCAAAGGCACTTGATGAAATCATAACAGTTTATTTGCCAATTTTAAGAGATAAGATTTTAAGGTTAGAATATTCAAAAGAATTATTTGATAGAGATATGAATTCTTACATTAAAAAATATATTGATATTATTAAAGATGAAAATCAACTTTTAAATACTAAAAAATATTAGAGGAAAATTATGATAAAAAGATATAAACAAACAGAAATAGAAAAATTAGCAGAAATACTAAAAAAAGATGGAGTAATCAGTGTTCCAACAGACACAGTATATGGAGTATGTGCCAGAATAAAATCAAAAAAAGCATATGACAATTTAGTAAAAACAAAAAATAGACCGATTACAAAACCATTTCCAATAATGTGTTCAGATGAAGCACAAATAAAAAGCATAGCAATAGTAGATGAAAAAGCAGAAAAACTAATAAAAGAATTTATGCCCGGTCCAATAACATTAATTTTAGAGAAAAGACCAGAAGTGCCAGAATATGTAAACAACGGAAAAGCAACAATTGCAGTACGAATGGCAACATCAAAAGCAATAAAAGAATTAATTATAAAAACAGGATGTCCAATATTTATGAGCAGTGCTAATCAAAGTGGAGAGCCAACATGTACAAACCTAGATGAAATAGAAAACGAATGTCCAAATCTAGACGGAATGATGGAAGGCACTGTCAAATTTGGAAAAGGAAGTACAATAGTTGACTGTGTTTCAAAAGAATTAAAAATTTTAAGAGAGGGACCAATTATAATAGAACAAATTAGAAAAGTTTTAGATTAAAATTATAACAAAATAAAGATAGTTAAAAATGCATTAAAAAATAGAAAGAGAGTAGGTAACACTGGGTATGGAAAAAAACAATATACAAAAAATATTAAATTATTATTTAGAATATGAAATATATAATATAGCAAATTCATCACAAATAAAAGTAGATGAAAACAACAGTTATATAATAAATGGTAATATAGATATTCAACAAGCAATGAAAGAATTAAATAGAATAAAACAGAACAAGGTAATAAGTGTTACAGAAAAATTTATAGGAAAAAAATCAAAAGACAAAGAAAAAATAATAAAAGAAATAATGCAAGAAATAGAAGGTTTAAATAGTGAACAAACAAATCAATTACAAATAGTAACCAGAATAAAAAATTTAATAAGAGAAAAAGCAAAAAACATTGATACAAAAGTCATAGAAAATTTTGCAAATCAAATATGTGACATAAAAACAACAAATGAATTTTGGATGTATGCACATAATATTAGTTTAACAAGTAAAAATAGTAGAAGAACAAAAAAACAGCCATTATTTATTTTTAAATGTCAATTCGAAAATGAACAAATTAAAATTATAGATGCAAATGTGAATTCAAATACTATAAATACTATACTTACAATATTACTAGATAAAGAAATGGCAGATGTATCAATTGAATATGAAGAATCAATATCTAATTATAGTCAAGAAATAAAAAGTTCTATAGATAGTGGGAATATAGAACATATCATCGAACTATTTTATGCAAAATTAAGTGAATATGTTGATAGTTGCTTAACTAGAGAAAATATAAGAAAAATTCATCAAAAAAATAGTATTTATAATATAAATGAGGAGTATATAATATCTTTAGAAGAATTAACAGATGATGCAATAAAAAATATAAAAGAAGATATTGAATTATTAAAAAAAATAATAGAATGCGATGGATACATACCAAATCTTTTAAATAAATATTTTAACGGAAGTACTAATAAAAAGAATATAAATGATAATAAATATGTACAAACACATAAAGGAAATTATAAAAGCAATTATGGAGTAGGACAAGGCCAATATAAAATTGTAAACAGTATAAATGATAATGATTTAATAGCAGTTGAAGGACCTCCAGGAACAGGAAAAACATCATTATTAAAAGAAATAATTGCAAATAAAGTAGTAGAAAGAGCTAATTTAATATTAGAGAACTGGAATCAAAGCTTTACAGCCACAAATTATAATAATAATACTTATTATAAAATTGATTGGTATAATAAAGATGTAGAAACAGTAAAATCCATAGTGGTTTCTAGCAAAAATGGCGAAGCAATAGAAAATGTGGGTGAAGAAGTTAATAAAGATATAAAATATATGATGCTAATTTCAAGAAAATATACAAGAACAAAAAGAGAAAAAAACACAGTTCAAAATAAAGAAATGTCACAATATAGAGGGCTAGTATGTTTACCACTTGGAAAACAAGATAATGTGCAGGATTTTAAAAACTTTTTATATCAAAGATTTTTGCCTATGTTGGAAAGACTACAAAATAAAACCAATGCAGAAACAGTAATAGAGAAAGTAAAAGAAAAATATCAAAAAAAGCAAAAAGAAGTTACAGAATACGAACAATTTTTATTAAAATTATCTCAGATAAAAGATTCAAATTACTATTTTTATGGAATTGATGTAGCTGAAGATGGTGGATTAAAACAAATAGAAAATGAATTAAAAAAAGATAAAAAACATAAAGAAAATAGAATAGAAAAAATAAAAATAGAAGTTGTTGAAATAAATGAAGAACTAAAAGAAAAAGAAAGAGAATTAAAGTCAAATAAACAAAACATAAAAGAATTAAATAATAAAATAGAAAATAGTCAGAAAAAAATTGTTGAAAATAAAACTATTATAAAAAATACAGAAGAAAATAAAGCTGAGTTTAACACGATAAGTAGAAATATATTTACACGTTTAATTAAACATAAAAAGTATAATCAGTATAAAAATATTGACTTTAATAAGGAAATAATTCAGTCAAATGTTGAAATCGAAACTGAAGAGGAATACATAAAACAATATATAAAAGAAAAAAATGAAATCGAAAAAGAAAAAGACAAATTAAGTAAACAATACAATGAAATAGAAAGCGAATATCAAAAGCTAGAAACAGAATATAAGGAAATTAAAGCAAAATTAAAGGAAATAAAATTAATAGAAGAATTTAATGAAAAAAATGAAGATAAATATTGGAGCTATTCAAGTATATTAGAAATATATTGTAAAAGCTACTTGAACAAATTAAATCAAGATTTATTTCAATTAGCTTTAAAATTAAATGAAGCATATATAATAAAAAATGGAAAAGAAATTGCAGAAAATTTAAGACTATTTCTTCCAGAAGAACAGCCATCATATATATGTCAAAAATTCTATGATTCAACAGATATATATAATGAAACAAAACAAGAAGGAATAAGAAATTTATGGAATACAGTATTTTTATGTTTTCCAGTTATAACAACTACATTAGATTCATTCTGTAAAAGATGTTTTCATTTAATTCCAGAATATATAGATTTGGAATTAATAGATGAAGCAGGACAAATATTACCACATAATTTGGTATCAGCGCTTTACAGAGCAAAAAAAGCAGTAATAGTAGGAGATGTTAATCAAATAGAACCTATACACAATAATGTGAATAGAGATTTTTGTCAAAATCAAAAAGCAATAGGAGAAAAATTTGAGGATATAAAAATTGAAGAAAACAGCATACAAACTTTGGCAAATAAAAATACTGATATTTTAAGTAATGGAGAAAACATCATACTTAATGAGCATTATAGATGTGAAAAAAACATAATAAACTTTTCAAATAAAAATATATATGAAAATAAATTAAATATGAATGTTAAAGATAATTTTGACAAACCATTTTTAAACAATATGATTGCATTAGATGTTAGAGGAAAAAGAACAAAAACAGAAAAGCAAAATAGAAGTAAAAACGAAAATAAAATAGAAGTAGAAGCATGTATTCAAGCTATAAAATATATAAAAGAACAAGATAAAAATAATCCTTCAATTGCTATAGTTACACCATTTAAAGAGCAAAAATTTTTACTTGAAAGTAGACTTAAGAGAGAGGGACTAGATGAAATAAAAGTAGGAACTGTACATGCATTTCAGGGACAAGAAAAAGATTATATAATTTTTACACCAACTTTAGATGGGTTAGAGCAAAAATTTGCAGTAAAATTTATAGGAAACAAGTGTAATATGCTTAATGTTGCAGTCACAAGAGCAAAAAAACAATTTATATATATTGGAAATTTGGATATTGCTGAACAAACAGGAAATTATATAGCAAAATTAATAAAATATATTAAAGAGAATGGTTTAGTTTACAGTTTATATGATATTGATAATTCTGCCTTAAATAAAAACTTTAGCGAAAGAATACTACAAATTTTACAGCCAGAGCTAGAAGTAGCAAATGATAATATTGGATTATATATACAACAAAAATTTGACAATGGAATCGTTTTAGATGCAAAACAACATTACGATTTATTAATGTATACACTAAAAAATACAAAAAAAGAAATATTTATTATGTCACCATGGATTAGAGAAAATGTTATTAATGATGAATTTTTGAGCGAAATAAAAAGGTTAAAAGAAAGCAATTGCAAAGTTAAAATTATATTTGGATATAAAAATGGCAATAGAAATGTTTCTGGGCCTGAAGAAATTGTAAAAGAACTCACAAGGACAAAATCTCTTGGATTTGCAAAAGAAGAATCTGTAAGGAGAATTGTAAACGAATTGTACATGCTACTTGGTAAAGAGAATTTTGTTTATGCACCTCCAACACATGCTAAAGTTGTAATTGTTGATGATAAATATATGTTTATGGGTTCTCATAATTGGCTATCTAATGCTGGAAAAATGGATGAAAAAGATAGGGCAAGAGAAGGAACTGTGATAACTACAAGTAAAGATGCAATTAACTATACAAAAGAAACTTTATTTATATAGGATATTTAAAAAATTATACTAGCAATGAAATGCAAAAAGCAATAGTGGAATTCAACAAAAGATTTCCAGAAGTAGAAATAGAAATTGTATCAGGAACTCATGACGAACTGGGAAATAAAGTATTTAACAATGAAATTGATTTCTATGCCGTTTTTTTTGTGATGTTGACGATATTACATATGGAGGACTTAAAAAAATCGGTTTCACTAGAACAAAAACATTGGGATATGGTGGAGATTGTTGTGATTTCAATTTTTTCAAAAAATAGTTTATATACATTGATTAATCTATGTATAGGCAAAAGTCAAGATAATTTGATGTGAATTATAATAATAAAAGAAAAGGAAAATTAAAATGGAAAAAGAAAACTTTAAAAAATTTGTAATATCATTATATAAACCAGTAAAATTTTTAACAATAACAATGATATTAAGTATGGTAATAGCACAAATATTAGATTTAGTAAAACAATATATAATAAAAGGAATAATAGATTTGCCAAGTGCAGAAAACTTTCAAATAGCGGATTTATACCACGTGGCCTTTATTTTTTTAGTGGTTAATGTACTAGAATTAATATTTTCATATATATCAAATATAACACGAACAATACATATGGTAAAAAAGCAAACACCATATATATCTGAAAAACTATTTAATAACTTAAACAGAAAAACATATTCGTTTTTTACAGATAATTACACAGGAAAAATATCAACAGCAATTAATGAAATAAATAATGAAATTACAAACTTAAATACCCAAATAACAACTAAATTCATTTCATTATTAACATCAATGGTAAGTAGCCTTATAGTTTTGTATACAATAAATATAAACATTTTTATTGTTGCAACAATACTTTTTACAGGGATAATAGTTTCAAGACTAATATATTTTTCAAAGAAGTATTTACCATCTATAAAAAAAGCGGAAGAATATAACAGAGAATATAATGGAATTTTAAATGATGCAGTATTAAATTTTTCATCACTAAGATTATATAATGCAGTAGAAAAATTTTCTAAAAATCTAAAACTGAAAAAACAAGAAGTAAATGTGTATAAGAATAAAGCGTCTATTAAAGAATTTACGTTTGGAGCAATAGCAAATGTAGTGTATGTTATTACATTAACTGCATTAATAATTTATTCAATTAAATTATTTGAAGGTAATGCAATGACATTAGGTAATTTAATATTTTTTATAAATGCTATGATTTCTTTAAAAAGTCAAACAACTTCATTTACATGGTCTTATATACATATAGGTGAAATCATTGTAAAACTACAAAACAGTTATGAATTATTATATACAAAATATAATGTAGAAGATGATAATAAAGGGGATATACAAATAAACACTGGAAAATTAGAATTTAAAGATGTATCATTTAGATATAATAAAAAATATATTTTTGAAAACTTTAATTTAAGTATTGAAGATAAACAAAAGATAGGAATTATAGGTGTAAGCCGGAAGTGGAAAAACAACATTAGTAAATTTGATTTTTAAGTTTTATAATCCAGTAAGTGGTAGCATTTTAATAGATGATAAAGATATATATAAATATAGTGCAAATTCATTATATAATAATTTAACTTATGTACCTCAAGAAACCATATTGCTACATTCAACTATTTATGACAATATTAAAATAGCCAAACCAGATGCAACAAATGAAGAAATATACAATGCAGCAAAAAAAGCGGAATTACATAATTTTATAGAAAGTCTTGAAGATAAATATAATACAATTGTTGGAGAAAGAGGTATTAAACTTTCAGGAGGACAAAGGCAAAGAATTGCATTGGCTAGAATATTCTTAAGAGACTCAAAAATTGTAATATTTGACGAAGCGACTAGTAGTTTAGATAATAATACAGAATTTAAGATTCAACAAAATATAAACAAATACTTTAATAATCAAACTATTATATGCATAGCACACCGCTTATCAACATTAAAAGATATGGATAATATTCTTGTAATAGAAAAGGGAGAAATAGTAGACTTTGGAACACCTGACTATATTATTCCAAAGTATGATAAAAAAGAATTTCTAGTAGAAGATATTTAAAAAGTAAATGACTGAACAGATTTATTATCTATTCGGTCATTTTTTATAAATTTTAAATAATTTGCTCTATTTCTTATTCATAAGTTTTACTTATTAAAAACTACCAAAAATCGAATTGATCTATTCTATCACAAGTAAAAAGACTATGTAAAGGTGCAAATATTTTAGATGATGAAATGTAAAACAATTAGCATACATTTCCTTTTATTTTCAGAGAACTACTTGAAAAATAGTAGTTCTTTTTAGTATAATTATAGTGATATATAGTAATTTGTTGCTAAAATTGAAAACATAATTTGAATGAGTAGAATATTAAAATAATTTACAATTTTGTTATACTTAATAAATAACACTTAAAAGGGGGACTAATTGTGAGAAAAATATATGATGATGAAAATAATTTAATAACCATTAACAAGTTAGAGTTTTTATCTGATATAGGGCAAGAATGTAGAGTTCTTAAATATAATAATGATGTCATAAAAATATTTAAAAAAGATTATAAATTAGAACACATATCTAAAAAAACAATAGAATATCTTAAAGGAATTGAAACAAAAAGGATATTAATGCCAACAGGATTTATAAAAGACCAAGATAATAATTTGATAGGTTATAAAATGAAATATGTATCTGGTAATAGAATTATTGGTGAAGATTATGTAGCGGATTTTTTTAGGGAATTAACAATTATAAAAGGCGATATAGAAACGTTATCAGATAAAGGAGTAAGATTATTAGATATAAATAAAAGTAATACTATATATAATGGTGGTTTGTATATGGTAGATCCAGGAAATTACGAAATTGACATGAACATATCAAATGAAAATATAAAAACATGGAATTATAACAAAATAAATACTTTATTAGATGAATTGCTTTTTTCTTCAAAGTATAATCCATATATGTTTAGACAAATTGTTCAATTTTTCATAAAAGAAAAACAGAAAAAAGATATTATATATAATCTAGATATTTTAAAACAATATCTGGATTCTTCTTTAAAGATACAAAATGCAATAGAAGAATTTGTTAGTGAGAATATAAAAGAAAATGTTGAAGAAAAAAATTTATTTGAAAAAATGTTTATAGATTCTGAAAGATAAGTAACATATTCTATTAAAGGAGAGATATATGAAAAAAACAAAAAAAGTCATTATATTAGATTTAGATGAAACTTTAGAACATGGAATATATCAAAGTAGATATGATGTAGGCAATCAAATGACAATGGTATTAAGACCCAATCTAGATATATTACTTAAAAAATTATATGAAGTAAAAAAACAGGATATTGATATTATACTATGCACAACAGCAAGAAATAATTGGTTAGATAGATTTTTTAAATTAGCACCAGAATTTAAAAATGTATTTGATAAAATATAATCTCGTGATAATGAAAATGAATGGAGATATTATAATAAGGATATATACCCACTTGAAAATAAGGCCCAAAATGAAAATATTAATTTAGAAACTATGAAACCCATAACTACTTTTGGATATGATTCAATATTATTTGTAGATGACAATAAAATAGAAGAATTAAGATTAAAGATGTTATTTGAAATGTCAAAAGGAAAACTGCAAAAAGATGTAACATTTTTTACAGGATTTGGCTTTTACGGTGGTGTTATTGAATGGGATAAAATGCTAATGTATAAAAAGATATCAAATAAAGATTTAAAATTTTCTAAAAAATTAAATGAATATTTAGAAGCTGAAAGAAGTAATCCGGGTTGTAATATGATTTGTTCAGTAATAGATAAATTTATCAAAAAAGATTTAATATACGGTTTGAATATTGTAGATGATGAATATTCAAAAGAATATGATGCTTTTAATAATAGATTAAAAGCCTTAAAATTAGAATTAGAAGAATTAAGTAATAAGTTTGAAGAAAAAGATTTCAAATATACTACTGATGAATTAGAAAAATATATATGTAGGGATAGAACTTATC
>CAKPJK010000025.1 GCA_934162615.1 uncultured Clostridia bacterium | reverse complement strand
TATTCGTTTTTTGGCTTATAGCCAAATGTATTGTTTATAAAATCTTTTATTTTCATAATATTAGTAGTATTGGCAAAAAAATTTAAAATATACTTTTTTTTAATAATAAAAAATGATATAATTATTATGAAGTTGCAATGAGGTAGGTGAATATGGTGTCAAAATTTACAAAATTCATAATGGGATTAATTTCAATGTTATTGGTTATATTTATGGTTATCTTTGGATTATTAATATATGATGAAATAATAAAAACTGATAAGATTAGTATGGTAAAAGATTTTGTTTCCAATATTACAACAATATCAGATAATAATACAGAACAAGAAGCGTTGACACCAGAAATATTGGATACATCTAAAGAAAACACTAATACAGAAGAAATACAATTTTCGAATGGAAAATGTAATAGATATTTTTATAATCAATTAAATGAGTATTCAAAAATGATTTATAATGCAATATACAACAATAAAGAAAATATGAAAAGTGGAACATATCAAATTGAAATAGGAAAAAAAGTAGCAAATCTTGCTTCAAACGAAGATACTAAAGATTTGATTTTTGAGTATTATAATGATGCAATTAATGCGTATTCAAATGACAATCCAGACGTGTTTTATATAGATTTTTCGAAAGTCTATTATAATATAGAAACAACAACTATTGGAAATAAAAAATCTTATAAGGTATTTTTGAACGAAGGAAAAGGCACAACATATTTATCAGATGAATTTTCTACAGTTAGTAGAGTGAATTCTGCAATAAATGAGTTGGAGCAAATAAAAAAACAAATTGTTCAAAATAAAAAAGAAAATGATTTTCAAAATGTTAAAATGATACATGATTATTTAATTGATAATGTGGAATATGATCAAACACTTGCAAAACCTAATATTCGAAATATTTATGGAACACTTATTGAAAAAAGTTGTGTATGTGAGGGGTATGCTGAGGCATTTAAATATTTATTAGATGCATTGGATATACCATGTGTTATTGTGTCTGGAACTGCTACAAATTCACAGGGAGAGACAGAAAATCATGCATGGAATTATGTACAATTAAATGGAATTTGGTATGCAGTTGATTGTACTTGGGATGACCCTATCGTAATAGGTAATGGAAAAATAAATGAATCTATAAAATATCAATATTTTTTAAAAGGTTCAAAAGAATTTAATACATCACATGTAATATCTGGTCAAATGTCTGAAAATGGTAAGAATTTTGAATATCCAGAACTTAGTGTAGAAAATTATAAATAAAAGGAGTAAGAGAATGACTTTTAAGGATAAGATACCAAACAAAATACCTAATTTTTCGAATTTTTCAAAGTTAGGAACAAATAAAATAAAAGTATATGCTTTTGTAGGTCCATCAGGAACTGGAAAAAGTTACAGAGCACAAATGGTAGCAAGTGAAAAAAATATAAACTATATAATTGATGATGGTTTATTAATAAAAGATAATGAAGTAATTGCAGGTGAGTCAGCAAAAAAAGCACCAACAAAAATTGAAACTGTTAAACATGCATTATTTTATACAGATGAGGAAAAACAGGAAATAATTAAGGCTTTTAAAAAGTATAAACCAGAAAGTATATTAATACTTGGAACGTCAGATGGTATGGTGCAAAAAATTGCGGCAAATTTAGGATTGCCTGAGATAAGTGAAACTACTTATATTTCTGATGTTGCAACACAAGAGGAAATGGAAACGGCTAGAAGAATAAGGGTTACAGAAGGTAAACATGTAATTCCTGTTCCTACTTTTGAAATAAAAAAAGATTTTTCAGGATATTTATTAGACCCACTTCAAATCTTTAAAACAAAAGGTAGAGGAAAAGATCCGTATATTTCAGAGAAGTCTATAATTAGACCTACGTTCAGTTATATGGGAAAATTTACTATTTCTGATACTGTTTTTAGACAAATTATAGAGTATTTGGCTTCTAAAACAATTGAAATTCATAAGGTCCAAAAGATTAGGGTTGATAATTTTGGCGAGGGTGTTAAGTTGTATATGGAAGTTACTGTTGTTTATGGTTTTAATGTTGTTGAGGGCATAAATGAGTTTAAAGCTAAGGCTAAAAAAGAGATTGAAAAGTTGACTGCTATGAATGTTGAGGAGTTTGAGGTTGTAGCAAAAAATGTATATATTCCAAAGGAAAATTTATAATTTTGTGGGAAAGGGAGTTTGAAAATGAAAAATGTATTGAAAGCAATAGAAAGAGGAATTGTAAAAGGTGCAATTTGGATTTATTGCAAAGTTGTATATAGATTTGAATTAGTAGGAAAAGAAAATATACCAAAAGAAGGACCAGTAATTATTTGTGGAAATCACAGAAGTTTTTTGGATCCACCATTAATGGAAGTAACTACTGGAAGATATACTAGATTTTTAGCAAAAGAAGAGTTAACAAAGAATAAATTTTTGGCGTTGCTTGGTCATGTGTTTGATGCTATTTTGGTTAAGAGAGATTCTAAAGAAGTTATGGCTTTAAAGGAGTCTTTGAAAACTTTAAAAAATGGTGATTGTTTGGCGTTGTTTCCAGAGGGAACTAGAAATGGTTTGGCAAAAGGTGAAAAAGTTAAAGATGGAGCGGCATTTTTTGCTGTAAGAAGCGGTGCACCTGTTGTGCCATGCGGTATTAAAGGTGGAACGAAGGGAAACTGGAAGGTTACTATTACTTATGGAAAACCTCTTGATTTTAGTCAATATAAAGGTAGTAAGGATAAAGAGGTTTTGGATAAGGTTACTGAGGAGATTATGAGCAATATTATTGAACTTGCAAAATAATGGATAGAGAAATCACAACCACCTATTTAATAGGTGGTTGTGATTTCATATGTTTTTACGTGTAGCAGAGAAAAAGTACTCTGCCAAGTTCTTTAATGCTTGACATTCTTCTTCTGTAAATGGATCATATAATCCATCATCAAAGAATGTTACTAAACCTGCAGGTGATACAATAACGTAAGCACCTTCATCCTCTTCGTCATAGTTTATGACTGTGAAAATTAATGCTCCATTGGATAATTCCTGTTTAAACTTAACAGAATATCCGAGATTTTCTTCATCTTTTGAAGATTTTGAAAAAAATTTTTTCAATTTAAATTCCTTTCACCTACAATTGTAGGATTTAAAATTAGGTTACTATGTTATATTAATAGTATATATTATTAACATAAAAATGTCAATTTTATTTGACATTTTTTTAATTTAGTAGTATAATTTTAAAGTTAAAAGAGAAAAAATAAAATAATATAAAAAATAAATAAAGAAGGGGTAATAAAAATGAACAACAAAAACATAAGAAACATAGCAATAATAGCACACGTAGACCACGGAAAAACAACATTAGTAGACGCACTATTAAAACAAAGTCATGTATTCAGAGAAAACGAACAAGTACAAGAAAGAGTAATGGACTCAAACGACCAAGAAAAAGAAAGAGGAATAACAATTCTATCTAAAAACACATCAGTAATGCACGGGGACATAAAAATAAACATAGTAGACACACCAGGACATGCTGACTTCGGAGGAGAAGTAGAAAGAGTTTTAAAAACAGTTGATGGAGTTTTACTATTAGTTGACGCATTTGAAGGAGCAATGCCACAAACAAGAGAAGTTTTAAAAAAATCATTAGCATTAGGACTAAAACCAATAGTAGTAATAAACAAAATAGATAGACCTGGAGCACAACCAGAAAAAGTTGTAGACCAAGTTATCGAATTATTTATTGAATTAAATGCTACAGATGAACAATTAGACTTCCCAGTAGTATATGCATCAGCAAAAAACGGAATTGCAAAAATGGATTTAGCAGATGAAACAACAGATTTATCTTGTCTATTTGAAACAATAATAAACACAATAGAACCACCAAAATGTGAAATAGAAGGACCAGCACAAATGTTAGTATCAAACATAGATTATGATGACTATGTTGGAAGAATTGGTATAGGAAGACTTGAAAGAGGAACAATGAAAGTTGGAATGCCAGTTAGCATTTGTGGAAAAGAAGATAAAATAACACAAGGAAGAATAGCAAAATTATATACACACGTTGGACTAAAAAAAGTTGAAGTTGAAGAAGTTGGAGCAGGTGATATCATAGAATTTGCAGGACTATCAGATATCAACATAGGTGACACAGTATGTGATTTTGAACATCCAGAAAAAATACCATTTGTAGACATTGACGAACCAACAGTAACAATGACATTTAGTGTAAACAATGGACCATTTGCTGGAAAAGAAGGACAATTTGTAACATCAAGACATATAAGAGACAGATTATACAAAGAACTTGAAAGAAATGTATCATTAAGAGTAAAAGACGGAGAAACACCAGACTCATTTGAAGTATCAGGTAGAGGTGAATTACATTTATCAGTATTAATCGAAACAATGAGAAGAGAAGGATTTGAACTATTAGTATCAAGACCAAAAGTTATCTTCAAAGAAATTAATGGTGTAAAATGTGAACCAATCGAACTATTAGTTGTAAATGTACCAGATGACTGTGTAGGAAATGTAATCGAAAAATTAGGAAGAAGAAAAGCCGAAATGGTTAACATGGAACCTGCAGAAGCCGGACATACAAAAATAGAATTCAGAATTCCTGCAAGGGGAATAATTGGATACAGAACAGAATTCCTTACAGACACAAAAGGTGAAGGAACAATGAACCATATATTTGACGCATATGAACCATACAAGGGAGACATCCAAGCACGTGTTAGAGGAACAATAGTTGCATTTGAACCAGGTAAATCAGTAACATATGGACTATACAATGCACAAGACAAAGGGGATTTATTCATAGGACCAGGTGTAGATGTTTACGAAGGTATGATTGTTGGTCTAAACTCTAGAGGTGAGGACTTAGCAATAAATGTATGTAAAGAAAAACATTTAACAAACACTAGAGCTTCAGGTTCAGATGAAGCATTAAGATTAGTTCCACCAATTCAAATGTCACTTGAAAAAGCTATAGAATTTATTCAAGATGACGAATTAGTAGAAATAACACCAAAATCTATTAGATTAAGAAAGAAAATATTAGACTCTAAAGAAAGAGAAAGAGCAAATAGAAATAAATAATAGAATGTCAAAGGTTAGGCTTATATAAGTTTAACCTTTTAATCAAATTATTAGTAAATAAAAAAAGGGAAGAGTTGAAAATATAAATTTTTCTCCAAACTAATCTAAATATTTTAGGAAGGAATCAAATTTAAGATGAACATACAAGAATTAGAAAAAATAAAGCAAAAAGCATTAGAAAACCATATACCAATAATAATGGATGATACATTAGAAGTTATAGAAAAAGAATTAAAGGAAAATCCACCTAAAAGAATACTTGAAATTGGTGCGGCTGTTGGATATTCTGCAATGTGCTTTTCAGAATTTTTAGCAGAAAATGGAGTAATTGACACAATTGAAAGAGATGAAGAAAGAATTCAAGAAGCAAAAGAAAATTTTAAAAAAGTTGGAGTAGAAAGCAAAATTAACCTTTATGAGGGGGATGCAGTAGAAATATTGCCGACATTAAATGAAAAATATGATATGGTATTTATTGATGCGGCAAAAGGGAAATATCCATTTTTCTTGAAGGAATCATTAAGAATGATAAAAGATAACGGAGTTATTTTTGCTGACAATATATTGTATAAAGGCTATGTTATGAGTGATTACAACAAACATAAACAGCGTACAGCAGTAAGAAATTTAAGGGAATACATAAAGGAAGTTTCTGAAAATCCAAATCTTGAAACTGAGATTTTGGAAGTAGGAGATGGACTTGCAATAAGTAAAATAAAATAGAAGTGGCACTGAGATTCTCGGTGCCATTTTGAGAATTAAAATAAACGATATCTTTCAAAAAGATTCTTGGCTTCGAATAATCCTACTGCATCTTTTATAATGATGTCTTCTTTAGCGGCAAATCCTTCTATTTGGATTTTTGAAATATCTATCATCTTTTCAATGTTATTATTCTTATATCTTAATTCATTGTGAACATCATGAGATGCAGGACCACTTAAAGAAAGAATATCCATTTTATTTGTTTTTACTTGGAATTCGATTGGATTTCCATTTCTGTCTAATAAAATGGTATGTATAGATTGATAACCTGTAGTTGCTTTAGGGCTCATGATATAATCTTTCACATATGGTTGATATTCCAATGGGAGTCCCGAAACTTTTGGAACATATATGTTTGGAAAATCTTTTGGATTAAATTTTTCTGTAGATATTAGTGGTTGCGCTAGACATAAATTATAGCCTTTAAAAACTGTTAAAAATTTTATTATGTATATAATTATATCATAGCACAAAGATGCGCCGATTATTGGGTCCTCGTTATAGATAACGATTTTACAACCTTTGATGTCTTGAACTTGTGCAATTGACCGGTTTGTATTATAAAAAAGACAACATTTAGAAAGAAACTTTATAAATGCTTTTCTTCTCATGGTAAATTCAAATAATGTATTTGGATAATGGGAAAAAATTGCTTCATATAAATCATCCAAGTCTTTTGGGTGGTTTACTTTTTGTTCGTCTAATATCAATGAACGGAAGTATGTAAGTTCATTACAAAAATTCAAAAATTGAGAATCTTCCCGTATTGATTTTGGAACATTTAATAGATAGTTATCTATAATACCAGGAATGTCATGTGCCTGGTAGATGTGTGGGATTATTTCTGTCACTACATTTGTAGTCATTTTTTATTCTCCTTTCAAATAAAACATAATTTAATGTTGCAATATTCATTATATAACGATAGAAAAAAAAAGTCAATAGAATTGGAAAAATATGGTAAAATATTTTTTGGATTTTTTTCAAAAAACTATTGACAATATATAAAAAATAGGTTATACTTTATCTTGCGTTAAGCAATACAACTTAATAGTAATGCTCCCTTAGCTCAGTTGGTCAGAGCAACCGGCTCATAACCGGTGGGTCCAAGGTTCGAATCCTTGAGGGAGCACCAAGAAGATTATACTTAGGTATAATCTTTTTTATATTATAGGAAAGTTATGACCTTTTTTAATATATAAAGCTACATTCTAGAGAAAATTTATTGAAATAATTGAAAAAATATATATTGTATGATAAATTAAAAATATAAAATAAAAAAGGAGATATATTCAATGAATAAAAATTTTAAAATTGGACTTATTTCTGATATACATGAGGATATTAAAGCTTTAGAAAGATATTTAAAATACATTCAAAATTTAGATATAGATATTGGAGTATATTTGGGAGATAGTGTATCAAGAAACTGCGATGATGATACAAATTATTTTTGGAAGTTAGCATCAAAAGCTGATAAGCCAATATATTATACAGTTGGAAATCATGATGTTGGAATTGATGAATATAAAAGTATAGGGCGTGAAAAAATTTATGATACTTATATTTATCCTATGGTAGATAATAAATATTTAGATATTAATAATACAAATAATGGAAAGTGCTATTATTATAAAGATTTTGATAATTATAAAATAAGATTAATTAGCATATTTGAATATGAGGGAACAAGAGATGCAGATTTAACTTTAGGATTTGAACATAGAAGATATATTTCAAGTGAACAATTGTTGTGGTTTGCAAAAACATTATACAATACACCATTAGACTATTCTATTATTGTTACAATGCATCAAATACCAGCTTTAAAACCTAATTTTAAAGAATGCAATTTTTGTGCTAATGTTAGAGAAACTAACTTGGAAGAAGATTTGAGTGATGGATATGGATATCTTCAATTAGCAATGTTAGGAAATCCTTTGGGAGATATTATAAATGCTTTTAAAAATGGATTACAAATAAAAAATGAATATTCTGTAAAGGAAGAATATAAAAAATATTTAGAGAATCCTACAATTGATTTTGATTTCTCTGATAGACCAAAAGGAAAGTTTATTTGTTTTTTAACTGGGCACTTACATTGTGCATTTATAACTACTTCGATGGAGTACAAAGATCAATTGGCTATTACGGTTCCAGCTGCTTCAACAGGTGCATTTGAGAGACAAAATGATGATATTAAACCAATTTCAGAAAATGATGATAATTTTTATATACTTGAAATAAATACTAAAAATAAGAATATAAGTATAGAAAAAATTGGAACTGCAATAACATCTAGTGGAGTATTAAGAGATAGAATTAATTTGAAATATGAATAAAGATATTAGAACAGTTGCTTACAATATAATTTAAATGTATATAATTTTTAAAATTATATAAAATAAAATACAAAGGAGGTTTCAAAATATGGAACAAAAAATCAAAGCCGTACAATATGGCGTAGGAAAAATGAGTTTATACACAATGAGATACATGCTAGAAAAAGGAATTGAAATAGTAGGAGCAGTAGATGTAAATCCAGCAGTAATAGGAAAAGACATAGGAGAAATATTAGGAAGAGAAAAATTAGGAGTAGTTGTTACATCTGCAGAAAATGCAGAAGAAATGATGCAAGCAACAAAACCAGACATATGTATAATAACAACAAGAAGTTTAATAGCAGAATTAGAAGAACCATACATGTTATGTGCAAAATTGGGAATAAATGCAATATCAACTTGTGAAGAAGCATTTTATCCACAAAATTCAAATCCAACATTAACAAATAAAATTGATGAATTGGCAAAATCAAATAACTGTACAATAACAGGAACAGGATATCAAGACATATATTGGGGTCAACTTATAACTTCAATTGCAGGCTCAACACAAAAAATAACCAAAATAAAAGGAAGTTCAAGTTACAATGTTGAAGATTATGGAATTGCTTTAGCAGAGGCACATGGGGCAGGATTGACATTAGAAGATTTTGATAAACAAGTTGCTTCTGTTGATAGAATGTCAGATGAAGAAAGACAAGAAATAATAAATAAGGGTGAGTATGCACCATCATATATGTGGAATGTAAATGGTTGGCTATGCTCAAAACTAGGATTAACAATTATTAGTCAAACACAAAAATGTGTCCCACAAACATATAAAGATGATATTTATTCATCAACATTAGATATGACAATAAAGGCAGGAGATGCAACAGGAATGAGTGCTGTTGTTACAACTAAAACAAAAGAGGGAATTACTATTGAATCTGAATGTATAGGAAAAGTTTATGCACCAGACGAATTTGATAAAAATGTTTGGACAGTTGAGGGCGAGCCTACAACAACTATTACTGTTGAAAAACCAGCAACAGTTGAATTGACTTGTGCTACAGTTGTTAATAGAATTCCGGATGTTATTAATGCAGAACCTGGATATGTTACAACTGAAAAATTAGGAGATTTACAATTTAAAAACAAAATATGCTAGATAATTGGGGATTTTGTTTTTAAATAAAATATACTAAAAACTTGGGATTCTGTGTCTGGAACTAAGAATCCCTTTAAAATTATTTTTGATTTTTATTGAAATATTTTGCGATTCAAAAAAAATTTGTGATTTTAGGAAGAAATTTTTAGAAATGTATTGACAAAATTCTATTAAAATATTATAATATCACTTGTCGATACGTCGACAATATATTTTTAAAATTTAATATGGGTAGGTGGCCGAGTGGCTAAAGGCGGCAGACTGTAAATCTGTTCTCATTTGAGTACGAAGGTTCGAATCCTTCCCTGCCCACCATAAAAACAAGGAGACTTGTTTTTATTTTTATCATTTTTTTACTTATAAGTAAAAATGAAAGCAGAGAAAAGAAAAGTTTTATAAAGACTGTACAAGATTTGAATGGAGATGATGTTGATGAAAAACATAAAGAAAATCAAACTTTTGAAGATATAAAACATATTGATGAAAATAATACGGAATTTTGGTATGCGAGAGAATTAATGAGAGTTTTAGAATATAAACAGTGGAGAAGATTTGAAAATGTAATAGACAAAGCAAAGCGAGCTTGTGAAAATAGCAACATTAGTGTGTTTGAACATTTTGCCGACGTTGGCAAGTTGTCAAAACGTGCTAATAATGCAGAAGTACAGATTAAAGATTAAAAATTAACTCGTTATGCTTGTTATTTTATTGCTCAAAACGGAGACCCAAGAAAAGGAGTTATTGCTTTAGCACAAACCTATTTTGCAGTACAAACCAGAAAACAAGAAATTACAGAAAAAGAATATAGTATGCTTACCGAAGATGAGAAAAGATTTTATCAAAGAAATTTAACAAAAAAAAGAAATTACTCACTTAACCAGGCGGCAAAAAAAGCAGGAGTTAAAAATTTTGATAAATTTCATAATGCTGGATATAAAGGTTTATATAATGGAGAAACTGTTGATGATATTGCTAAAAGAAAAGGAGTGAGATATAGAGAAGATATTTTAGACAATATGGGAAGTGAAGAACTTGCTGCTAATTTATTTCGCATTACACAGACTGAATCAAGATTAAAAAAAGATAATATTTATAGTGAAAAAGAAGCAAATAAAACTCATTATAATATTGGGAAAAATATAAGAGAAGTAATTGCAAAGAATGGTGGAACTATGCCAGAAGATTTACCAACACCTGAAAAGAGTTTAAAACAATTAGAAAAGGAAAATAAGAAAACTTTAAAGTAAAAATAAAATATCCATCAAATGATAAACTAAAAAATATGTAAAACTACTGACAAATCAATAAAGCTATGATATAATATTGTTTAGTTCGTAGCTATGCGATATAAATAGTATGTAACTTGTAATTCTCATATAACAATTGTAAGGAGGATATATTTATGAGATTTGGAAAAACTATTCTAGGATTAAAGCTTGAATTGAAATCAAAGGTTAATTCTGAAACGGACAATGAAGAATATTACGAATCTGCCCCTTTATGTAAATATAATAAAGGTGCTTGCATTTGTAAACGGCAACTTAACGGAGGTTCTGTAAAATGTTTTTATAAGAAAGGTCCTGAAAAATGTTGTTTTGAGAGAGAAGAACCGAAAGAAATTTTAGAAAAATCTAAATCGTAACTGGAATTCTAGAATTCTAGAATTTTGAGTTAGTGGAACTCTTTTATGGGGTTCCTTTAAAATTTAATCTTATAAATTTTTAGTAAAAATCTTGTATTTATTAAAATTTGTGATATACTTTAATAAATTGATTGATATTTGTATCAATCGTCAAGAGAGCCAAAAAAGTTGTAGATAACTACTTCGTTGGCACCATAAAAACAAGGAGACTTGTTTTTATTTTTATCACATTTTTATTTATGAGTAAAAATAAAAGCGGAGAAAAGAAAAATTTTTATAATGACTGTACAAGATTTGAATGGAGATGAGGTTGATGAAAAAAAATAAAGAAAATCAAACTTTTGAAGATATAAAACATATTGATGAAAATAATACGGAATTTTGGTATGCAGAGAATTAATGAAAGTTTTAAGTTATAAAGATTGGAGATATTTTGATGCAGTAATTGAAAAAGCAAAGATTGCTTGTCAAAACTCTGAAATAAATGACAATGACCATTTTGTTGTTGACAACAAAATGGTGGAGATAGGTTCTGGTGCAAAAAGAGAGCGAAAAGATTATAAATTAACAAGGTATGCTTGTTATTTTATAGCACAAAATGCAAATCCAAGATTGAAAATGGTTGCTTTAGCACAAACCTATTTTGCGGTACAAACCAGAAAACAAGAAATTACAGAAAAAGAATATAGTATGCTTATCGAAGATGAGAAAAGATTTTATCAAAGAAATTTAACAAAAAAAGGGAATTATTTGCTTAAGAAAAAGAAAATATAAAAATGTTAAAAAACAACACATATATTTTTAGGTGTCACGGGTCATAACAAATTATTTAAAAAAATTAAAAAAAGGTCAAAAAACAGTTGTTTTTTTGACTTTTTTTATATATAATAAGAAACAAATTGAAACAAAAAGAAAAAAACAGGGAGGAAGTTAAACAATGAGCGATATAATGGACTTAGACAAAACACTAAAAATAAAAGTAATAGGAGTAGGTGGAGCAGGAAACAATGCAATATCAAGAATGATAGACGACAACGTAAGAGGAGTAACATTCTACATGATAAATACAGAAACAGGAACACTAAAAAGATCAAGAACAAGTAACATACTACAAATAGGAGTTCAAACAACAAGAGGACTAGGAGCTGGAGCAAATGAATTAGTAGGAGAAAGAGCAGCAATAGAAAATAAAGAAGATATAAAACAAATGCTAGCAGGAGCAGACTTAGTGTTTATAACTGCAGGAATGGGTGGAGGAACAGGAACAGGTGCTGCCCCAATAGTTGCAGAAATAGCAAAAGAAATGGGAATACTAACAGTAGGAATAGTAACAAAGCCATTCTTATTCGAAGGAAAAGCGCGTAGTTTAAGAGCTTCAAAAGGAATAGAAAGACTAAAAAGTAATGTAGACGATTTAATAGTTGTTTTAAATGACAATCTTTTAAAAATTACAGACTCAAAAATAACATTAGACAATGCTTTCTCATTAGCAGATAACATATTAGAACAAGGAATTACAAGCATTACAGACCTATTAACATCAGTAGGAGAAGTAAACATAGACTTTGCTGACATAAAAACAACAATGAATTATAGAGGAAAAGCCTATATGGGAATAGGAAGAGCTTCAGGAGAAAAGAAAGTAGAAGAAGCAGTTAGACAAGCAATAGAAAATCCATTAACAGAAAGCAAAATAGATGGAGCAAAAGGTGTAATATTCAATGTAAAAGGAAATAGTGACTTAGGACTTATGGAAATAAATAGTGCAGTTGGACTTATAAATGAAAAAGTAAGTGAAGATGCAAATATTATATTTGGAACAGTAATTGATGAAGATATGGGAGAAGATGTACAAGTAACAGTAATTGCAACAGGAGTAGAAGAAAAAGTAGGAACTGAAGTAAAACAATAAATTTGAGTTTTACCAATTATGACAAAAATATCACAATTGGCAAATAGGAGTGTATGCTAATGAAAAAACTTGTAGCAATAATCTGTATATTGTTAGTTATTTTTGTAGGAATGTATGTCAACAGAAGAAAATCAAATCAAAATTTGATAACTGCCACAGAAGTTGAAAAAGTAGAGGAATATATTTCCAAAATATATATGTGGAAAGAAATTACAGGTGAGGCATTACCAAAGTTTGATAATATAAATGATGCACCAGATGTATGGACATGGGAAGTTGTAAAGAAAAATTTGGAAAATTATGATTTAACAAAAGGCGAAATACAAAATAAAGCAACAGAGTTATTTGGAAATCAATTTACAAAACAATTTCCACAAGAAGGAACTGAATACATGCAATATAATGAGGAACTTGGAAAATACATATCTACAGGAATTGAACTTGATACTTTAGATGATTGTTTTTATATTAAAAATATAAGAAAAACTAAAGATGGATATGAAGTTGAAATTGCAGAATATCTAGAAGATTACGTGAATTCTCTTGGAGTTGAGGATGAAAACGAAATATATGAAATTTATATAAAAAATTTAAACGAAGAGACGATTGCAAATGTTAAAAATACAGAAGGTGAAAACAAAACAATAGATGTTGTTAAAGAAAATTTAGATAGGTTCACAACAAAAACAGTGAACTTAAAGAAAAATTCAAATGGAAATATATATGTTGAAAGTGTGAAATAAATGGATGTAAAAATTCTAGAAAAATGTGCAATTTGTCCACATAATTGTGGAATAAATAGATTGAATAATCAAATAGGAAGATGCAAGTCAAAAGATACTGTTAAAGTGGCATTATACTCAATACATAATTTTGAGGAACCTTGCATTAGTGGAAAAAAAGGCTCAGGTACAGTCTTTTTTTCAAATTGTAATATGAATTGTGTATTTTGCCAAAATTATGAAATCAGTCAACAGGGAAAAGGAAAAGAAATTTCTATAGAGGAATTAGCAGAAATTTTTATTAAACAACAAGAAAAAGATGTTGAGAATATTAATTTGGTAACACCAACAAGTTATGTTCCGCAAATTATTGAGTCAATTAAAATAGCACGTAAAAATGGATTAAAGTTGCCGATAGTTTACAATACAAATGGATATGAAAAAGTTGAAACTTTAAAGATGTTAGAAGGATATGTGGATATTTATTTACCAGATTTTAAATATTCAGATGATGAATTGGGGAAAAGATTATCAAAAGTGGATAACTATTTTGAAATTGCGACTGAGGCATTAAAAGAAATGTATAGACAAACTGGCAAAGCAGTTTTTAATGGGGAAGGCATTATGCAAAAAGGTATGATTATTAGACATTTGGTTTTACCAAATCATATTTTGAATTCTAGAAGAGTTTTAAAGTGGATAAATGAAAATATGCATGATGTTTATGTAAGTGTTATGGCTCAGTATTTTCCTACATATAAGGCTAAAGAGATTGACGATATAAATAGAAAATTGACAAAAGAAGAATATGAACAGATTGAAAATTATTTGTATAGGCTTGACCTGGAAAATGGCTATATTCAAGAACTTGGGGAGCATGAGGAAGAATATGTTCCACATTGGGAATGTGATTTATAGAAATATCAAAAAAATGTAGAAAAATGTAATTTGGTGTGTTATAATCAGTTTATAATTAATAAAGTTTATAAGAGGAGGGTTTAAAATGACAGAAGCAGATAGACATTTTAAAGAAACTTGTAAAAGAATTCTAGAGGAAGGATATTCTTCAGAAGGAACAGGTGTAAGAACTAGATGGGAAGATGGTTCAGAGGCAAATTATATTTCAATAGTTGGTGTTCAAAATGTATATGATGTAGGAAAAGAATTTCCAATGATAACATTAAGAAACAACAGTCAAACTGTAAAAAGAGCAATTGACGAAATTTTGTGGATTTGGCAGAAAAAATCAAATAAGGTAAGTGAATTAAATTCACATATTTGGGACCAATGGGCAGGAGAAGATGGAACAATTGGAAAAGCATATGGATATCAATTTGCACAAAAGTATGAATTTAAAACAAAAGAAGGAATTCAAAAAATGGACCAAGTTGATTATGCCTTGTATTTGTTAAAAAATGACCCTGCAAGCCGTAGAATAATGACAAATCTATTTAATCATGCTGAGTTAAAAGATATGAACTTAGAGCCTTGTGCATATTCTACACAATGGTTAGTAAAAGGTGGAAAACTTCATCTTATTTTAAATCAACGTTCACAAGATATGTTGGCAGCAAATGGTTGGAACACAATGCAATATGCTGCATTATTATGTATGTTTGCACAAGTTTCAGGACTTGAAGTTGGAACTTTAACACATAATATTGGAGACTGTCATATTTATGATAGACATGTGCCATTAATTAAAAAACTAATTGATGCAGAACCAGTTGAGTGTAGTCCAAAATTAGTCATTAATAATCCAACAAAAGACTTTTATGAATTTAAGGTTGAAGATTTTGAAATTCAAGATTATGATTACAATAAAGAAATTAAACTTGGAAAAATTCCAGTTGCTATTTAATGTAATTGAGTTTTGAATTTATGTGTTTTAGGTATTTCCTAAGTCACAATATTATAGTTTAAAGGAGCAAAAGAAATGTTAAGTATAATAGTAGCAAAAGCAAAAAATAATATTATAGGAAAAGACAATGGTATGCTTTGGAAATTGCCAGATGATTTAAAAAGATTTAAAGAAAAAACAACAGGACATACAATAATAATGGGAAGAAAAACATTTGAATCCTTAGGAGGAATTCTTCCAGATAGAATGCATATCATATTAAGTAGAAATCCGGATTTTAATATAGATTCAGACTATGTAAAAGTTGTTCATTCTTTGTTAGAATTACAACCATATATGGATGATGAAGAAGAAAATTTTGTAATTGGTGGTGCAATTATTTATAATTTGTTAATGCCATATTGCAAAAAGATGTATGTAACACAAATAGACAAAGACTTTGAAGGAGATGCTTTATTTCCAAGAATTAATGAAAATGAATGGAAAGAAGTTGAAAGAGAACAAGGTCCATCTGATGGTGTTAATGATTTTGATTATGAATATGTTACTTATGTTAGAAAATAATATATTTATGTAATAAAAAATGATTAAAAATAAATAATAAAATAAAAGCTTTAGGTTAAACTAATAAAAACGAAAATGTCAAAAAGGAATGTCTTTATTGATAGAAACGGAGTGAATATTATGTTTAAACCTAAAGCTATTTATTTTGAAAAAGAAATTGAAAATTATGAATTAGGAAAACAATTATTAGAAAAATATGAAGATGTTCCGAAAGTAGAAATAGAAAATCATAATAATATAGAAGAAATGCGAAAAAAGCAAAACAAAGAATTTATGGATATGAAAAGAAATTTAATAATAGGGGTAAGGAAAACACACAAATTTGTAGATAACCATAAAACATCAGATTATTTAGTACCATATACATCATCAGGTTGTACTGCTGCATGTATGTATTGTTATTTGGTGTGTAATTATAATAAATGCGCATATTTGAGGCTATTTGTAAATAGAGAGCAAATGTTGGATAAAATAATAAAAGTTGCAAATAAATCAGAAAAGGACTTAACTTTTGAAATTGGTAGTAATAGTGATTTGATTTTAGAAAATACAATTACAGGAAACTTACCATGGACAATAGAAAATTTTAAAAAATCTTCAAAGGGGCATCTCACATTTCCAACAAAATTTGATATGGTTGACGATATTTTAAATGTCGACCATCAAGGAAAAGTTACTGTTAGAATGAGTGTTAATCCAGAATTGATTATTAATAGAGTTGAGTTCGGAACTTCAAGATTAAAGGAAAGAATTGAGGCTATAAACAAATTAAAAGAAGCGGGTTATAAAATTGGAATTTTAATAGCACCAGTAATTATGGTTGAAAACTGGAAGGAGTTATATTCTGAATTGATAAAACAGTTGGCAGAGGGATTAACAGAAAAAGTTAAGAAAGATGTGTTTTTTGAAATTATTTTTATGACATATAGTTTTGTCCATACAAAAATTAATGAAGAGGCTTTCCCTAATGCTATTAATTTGTATAATAAGGATATGATGACTGGCAGGGGGAAAGGCAAGTATATGTATAAAAATCAATATAGAGTTGATGGTGAGATTTTTTTGAGAGAGCAGATGGAGAAGTATTTTCCTAATAATGAGATAATGTATATTGTTTAGAAAAAATGAAATTTGTTATAAAATATTGATATTTCTGGAATTATATAGTAATATGTTCATATAGAAAGTTATTTAAGGAGGCTTTTATATGAGCGGAGACGTAAATAAAAAAAGAGAAAATTATATAAGTTGGGAAGAATACTTTATGGCAATAGCAAAACTATCAGCAATGAGAAGCAAAGACCCATCAACGCAAGTAGGAGCATGCATTGTAAGTAACGATAACAGAATTTTATCAATAGGATACAATGGTGCACCAAATGGATTTAGTGACGAAGAATTTCCATGGGCAAGAGAAGGAAACAACTTAGATACAAAATATCCATATGTTTGTCATGCAGAATTAAACGCAATTTTAAATTACAGAGGAAGCAAAAAAGATTTAGAAAATGCAAAAATATATGTTGATTTATTTCCATGTAATGAATGTGCTAAAATTATTATTCAATCAGGGATAAAAGAAGTTGTTTATTTGTCTGATAAATATGCAGATTCTGAAAACAACATTGCATCAAGAAAATTGTTTGACTGCTGTGGAGTTAAGTATAGAAAAATCGATTTAAAAGAAGATAAAAAAATAGAGATAGAACTTAAATAAAAGATTGAGAAAAAAAAAGGACTAACACGATGATACTGAAAAATGTTTTTTATGACTTTTTCAGTATCATCGATAATATCCAATTTTCTCTTTTTTTCTATTTTAATTCAACAACTGTAACTCCCATTTCTCCTTCACCATAAGTACCAACTCTAAAAGACTTAACACGCGAATTTGATTTCAAAAATTTGTGAATACCTTCACGCAATTTTCCAGTACCTTTACCATGGACAATCCTTACAGTTTGAAGATTTGCAATAGAGCAGTCATCTAAAAATTTGTCAACAACAAAAACTGCTTCTTCAACATTTAAACCAATAACGTTAATTTCTGAACTAACATTTTTGGCTTTAGAAACTGAACTATAAGAACTTGTTGATTTATTAGTCTTATTTTTATTGATGATTTTTTCCAAATACTTTAAATTAACACTAAGTTTCATACTACCAACTTGAACTTGAACTTCATTTGATTTAGAAACATTAGAAACTATAATACCATTTTGGCCTAAAGTAGTTACAAAAACTTCTGTGTTGGGTTTTGCATCTTCAACAGAAATAGCAGATTTTGATTCTTTTGCAACATTATTAGACAATGAAGTTGCTGAGATATCTTTAATGTCTTTATTAAGTTTATTTCTTAAATTATTCAAATCACTATTAGATTTAGAAACATCATTCATTTTAGAAATTATTTCATTTGCCTCTTCTTTTGCATCAAGTAAAATATTTCTAGCTTTGATTTTGGCATTATTAATGATTTCACGTTCTTGCTCATTAAGTTTTGTATTGTCACGTTCTAATGATTTTTTAAGTTCTGAAATTTCATTTAGTTTTTTAGAAATTTCTAATTTTTCATTTTCAATTTTAGATTTATTATCATAAATATTTTTAAGTAATTCTTCAAAATCAATATCATTTTTTGTTAAGTTGCCTTTTGCTTCATTTATTATTGAATCTGGCAGACCAAGTTTTCTACTAATTTCAAAAGCATTACTTTTTCCAGGCACACCAATTAATAGGTGATATGTAGGTGACAATGTATTTACATCAAATTCGACAGAAGCATTTTCAAATCCATCGGTTATTAATGCATATTTTTTTAACTCTTGATAATGTGTTGTTGCAACTGTTAAAGAGGAGTTTGATTTAAAGTAATCTAAAACACTAATTGCAAGCGAAGCACCTTCGACTGGGTCTGTTCCAGAGCCTAATTCGTCAACCAAAATTAATGAATTTTCTGTTGAGTTTTTAACAATATCAACAATATTTGTCATGTGTGCAGAAAATGTACTTAGTGATTCAGAAATACTTTGGTCATCGCCAATATCAGCAAAAATATTATCAAATACATAGATAGAAGATTGTGTTGAGGCTGGAATATTAAGACCACTACAAGCCATTGCAGTTAAAAGTCCAACAGTTTTTAATGTAACCGTTTTTCCACCAGTATTTGGGCCTGTTATAACTAAAGTATTAAATGTTGTACCTAATTCTAGTGAAATAGGAACTGCTTTTTCTTGTTCTAAAAGCGGATGTTTTGCATCTTTCAAAATGATTTGTTTTTGCGTATTTATTTTAGGTGTTATACCATGTATGGCTTTTGAATATTTAGCCTTTGCAAAAGCAAAATCGAGTTTGCCAATACATTCAATATCTTCTTGTATTTCATTCGAATAAGGGTAAAATAATTTGCTTAAATCTTGTAAGATTTTTTCTATTTCTAAGTTCTCTTCATTCTTTAAATTGGCAAGTTCATTATTTAATTCAAAAACTGAAATTGGTTCAATAAATACTGTTGAACCAGAACTTGAAATATCATGAACAAAACCTTTAATTTGTCCTCTATATTCGTCTTTTACAGGTATTACATAACGGTCATTTCTAATTGTAATAACATTTTCTTGAATGTATTTTGAATATGTAGATGAATGCAAAAAAGTATTTAATTTTGTTTTTATATCTTGCTCGATATTACGTTGTTTTTTTCGGATAGAAGCCAGATTTTTTGAAGCCCTATCGTCAATTGTATTTTCGTCAATAATACTGTAAGATATTTTTTCGATAATGGAACTATTAGAATATAGTTTTGAAAAAATATCAGTTAAATATATAAATTCAGTGGAATCTAAAAAATCATTATAAAAATACTTTTTTAGTTCATCTGCCATTTTTAAAATGTTTGTTAATTCTAAAATTGATTTTATAGAAAGAGTTCCATATGATTCAATTGTTTTTAGATTTTTTGTATTGTCGGCGATTTCGGAAATTGGAGGTGTGTTACATCTGTATAAAATGTTAAGTGTTTCTTCAGTTTCCGCTAGGCTTTTTTTGACGTTTTCTTTGTTGTTTGATGGTATCAAATTTTTGCACATGTTTTTTCCAATGTATGTGTGTGCATAATTTGATAGTAAGTTTAAAATTTTTGAGTATTCTAGTTTGTCTAAATATTTATTTTTCATTTTTATGGTCCTTTTCTTTTATTTTATGTTTTAATTATACAAGCATTGAGCTTAGAAGTCAATAACTTGCAAAATATAATGTAAAATTGAAAATTAAAATATTTGAAATTGGCTGAAAATATTGACGTTGATGGCTTTTATAGATACCGAACAAAAATTTATTTTTTTTGCAAAAAAGTATTGACAAAATGTAAAAAAGAATATAAAATATGTACAACAAAGCGAACGATGTTTCGTAAAACATAAATTTGTAAGGAGTGATATGAAATGAAAATAATGACAAAGAAAATTAACTTAAAAATAACAATAGAAGAAACTGCGGAAAGACATCCAGTGCCTGTATTAGGAACAGATTATAAAGTTAAAATAGTATATAAAAATATCAAAGTTGCTGAATTAGACGTAGAAGATAAGATTATAAAAATATCACTACCAAACAAATATAAAAAAGCAAACAAAGAAAGAATATTAGATATAGCAATAGATAAAATGTACGAACAAATTGCAAAGGTCGAAGTAGAAAGAGCAATGGAGAAAACAAGAATTTTATTAGGATTTGCACCAGAAGATTACGAAATTAGAAAAATGAGTGAAGAACTTGGAAAATGCGAGGCAAAAAAAATAATAATAAATCCTGAAATAGTAAAATATGATAGAGAGGTAATAGATTATATAGTTTTACATGAATATTGTCATTTAAAATATAAAAGTCATTGTAAAGGATTTAGAAAAATGTTAGAAAAATATGAACCTAATTATAAAAAATATGAAAGAATTGTTGATAATATATAGTAAATTAAAGAAATAATGACTATAATATGGATAAGTAATTTAAAAATTATAATTTTTTACTATGGTTAAAAATTGCAAAAGGTATGTTAAAATTTTAAATTAAATATTATAGGAGGAAGCAATGAACAAATATTATTTTACATCAGAAAGTGTAACAGAGGGGCACCCAGACAAAGTCGCAGATTTAATATCAGACAGTATATTAGATGAATATCTAAAACAAGATAAATATTCAAGAGTAGCAGTAGAAACATTTGTAACAGGAAACACTGTAACAATAGCAGGACAAGTTACATCAAAGGGACAAGTAAATATAGAAAATGTAGTAAGGCAAATAATAAAAAATATAGGTTATGACAATGAAAAAACAGATATGGATTATAGAACATGTAAAATAGATATAGATATTACAAAACAAAGTCCAGACATTGCATTAGGAGTAAATACAGGTGGAGCGGGTGACCAGGGAATAATGTTTGGTTATGCATCAAATGAAACAGAAGAATATATGCCATATGCAATATCAATAGCACATAAATTAGCAAAAAAACTAACAGATGTACGAAAACAAAAAGAAATACCATATTTACGCCCAGATGGAAAAACACAGGTAACAGTAGAATATGAGAATAATAAACCAAAAAGAATAGAAACAATATTAATTTCAACACAACATTTACCAGAAATAACAGTGGAGCAATTGAAAAATGACATTACTGAAAAGGTAATAAAAGCAGTAATACCAGAAAAAATGATGGACAAAAACACCAAAATATATATAAATCCAACAGGAAGATTTATAATAGGAGGACCACTTGGAGATACAGGACTAACAGGTAGAAAAATAATAGCAGACACTTATGGTGGATATGCTCGTCATGGAGGGGGGGCTTTTTCGGGAAAAGATGCAACAAAAGTAGACAGAAGTGGTGCATATATGTTAAGACATATTGCTAAAAATATAGTTGCAAATGGATATGCAGAAAAATGTGAGATACAAATTTCATATGCTATTGGTATGAAAGAACCTCTTTCTATATGTGTAAATACTTTTGGTACAGGTAA
Source organism: uncultured Clostridia bacterium (assembly GCA_934162615.1). GTDB lineage: Bacteria > Bacillota > Clostridia > TANB77 > CAG-508 > CAG-269. Next base: position 282 of record CAKPJK010000025.1, on the reverse strand, counting down.
GAAATCAGACGAAGAATTAGCAAATATGGTAAGAGAAAAATTTGATTTAACACCAAATGGGATTATTGAATATTTAAAACTTAGAGAGCCTATTTATACAAAAACGACAAACTATGGACATTTTGGAAAAGAAGATTTGGAGTGGGAGAAAATTATAGAGATGTAGGAATGCACACCTGCCAAATAACCAACATTTAGGGGAACTATGAAAACATAGTTCCTTAATTTTATATATTAGGAAAGTTATGCAACTTTCCTAATATATAAAACTACATTGCACAG
>CAKPJK010000024.1 GCA_934162615.1 uncultured Clostridia bacterium | reverse complement strand
TTTCTTGCTTCTATAAATGCAGACTCTACTACTCTTTTTGTTCTTGGTGTAAAGTCTACTATATTTTCAATTGGCTCATCACTGCCAATTAATTCTTCAATTTTGTTTAGAATATCATCTGCTGTTACATTTTGATTTTCTAATACTTTAGATGCTATTCCATTGCCTTCTTTTGCTAGTCCATATAATATGTGTTCTGTTCCTATATAACTATGTCCTAACTCTAAGGCTATATCGTTTGCAATTTCTATTGCTTTATTTGCTCTATTTGTAAATTTGTATGTCATTTTTATTCACCTCTTTCATTAATTTTTCAACCCTTGGGGACGTTCTTTTTTTGGTTGATTTTCCCTACTGAACTGTAACGGTTTTCAACCTTTGAGAACATTCTATTTAAGACATTATTTTCTTAATAACTTCTGCCCTTTTTATATCTCTTTCTAAAGCCTCATATTGTTCACCCAAATATTTTTGCATGTTTGCAGGTTTAGTATATAAAATCAATTGTTGAACCTTGCTATCATTTAATTCTGGTAATAATCCTAAATCTGTACCCATCTTAACATTTGAAATCAACTTTTGAGCCTCTTCCAAAGATATTTTTCTACAATTGCTTAGTAATCCATAACTTCTGTATATTGTATCTTCCAAGTCAATCGTATCTTTTGCTAAGAATTTTCTTGCTTTTCTTTCTTGTTCAATTAATTTCTCTGTAACTACTTTTATGTTTTCAATTATTTCTTGTTCTGTAACTCCTAATGTTCTCTTATTAGAAATTTGGAAAACATCTCCAAGTTCTTTACTGTTTTCTCCATATGCACCAACAATATTTACACCAAAATTATTTATTGTATAAAATACTTTATTGATATTTTTAGTTATTGTAAGTGCTGGTAAATGCACCATTACAGATGCTTTTAAGCCTGTACCACAATTTGTTGGCATACTTGTTAAATATCCATATTTTTTGCTTGTTGCATATCCTAAAACTTCTTCAATTTTTTGGTCTAGTTCTATTGCATAATTTAATGTATTTTCTAGTTCTAATCCACTACTGAATACTTGAATTTTTAGATGGTCTTCGTCATTTATCATTATACAGATATTTTCTTCGTCATTTATTAATATTGCTCCATTTTCATTATGTATTGCATATTCTGGACTTATTAAGTTTTTTTCCACTAAACTCATTTTTGTGATGTCGTCCATGTCTTTTAGTTCTAAATATTTTAGTCCATACCCTATTGCATATACATTTTCTTTTATTTTGTTTTTTAGTTTTTCTATTTCATTTTTGTTTTTTAAATTAAATTTGAATTCTGGTAGATTTCTTGCAAATCTGATTCTTGTACTTGTTACTACATCTGATTCTTTTCCACTTTGTAAATACCAATTCATTTTTATCACCTTTCTATTTACATTTTATGAAAAATGTATTATAATTTAATTATGTAACTTTATTAATTGGGCTATTTATAGCCTTTTTGCCCTAGGAGGTATTTATATGAACAAACGTGAATTGACAAACTCTATTGTAAATTGTATTAAACAGTTTTCTGATGTTGAGCCGCAAATTTATTTCAGGCAGGGTTCTGACAATGTGATGATTATTTTTAAAGGACAAATTCCTTCTGAAGAAGAAACATCACAAATTAAAACTGCTTTGGAGCAGTTTGGAACTCCTGTTTCAAATTGTTGCCGACAAGCATCATTTGTTTCATTTTTGTTACAACGGTAAAGCCTGCCTCCATGGGGGCTTTTTTTTTTTTAAAAGAAAATGTCTTTATTTTGACATTTTCTTAATTTCATCTCTTATTTTAGCCGCATCTTCATATCTTTCTTCTTTTATTGCAACTTTTAAATCTTCTTGCAATTTTTCCAACTTATTTTCTGCTTTATTTTCTTTATCTACTTTTTTATCTTTTTCAAATTTCATTTTATTGTCTGATATTTTTCCTAATCTACCATTATGTCTGTTTGCACCTTGCAATTTCTTTAATATTGGATCCATTCTATCCTCAAAAACATCATAGCAATTTGCACATCCATATCTACCTGTGTTTATTATGTCGTCAAATGTTGACCCACAACTATCGCAAGTTAATTGTTTTACTTCATTTAGTAATGGCATAAATTCAGGTGTACTAAAGTCTTCTAAGAAACTTCCGAAAAAACTTGGTATATCTAATGATGGCATACTAAAGTCCATTTTTGATGATATCCCTAGTTTTTGACTACACTCTTCGCATAAATGCATCTCCTTTTTTACTCCATTGATATTTTCTGAATATCTAACATTTGCTTCTCTTTTTCCACAATTTTCGCATAACATATTAATCACTCCTTCTAATATTTTATTCTATATTTAATAACATATTTTTAAAAATTCTTGCTCTTACTTCATCTTTTATGTTTTTGTCAAGTTTTAAAACATTATCACTTGTTGCAACTTTTAAAAGTTTGGCTTCTTGAGATGTTATAATGTTATATGTCAGGAAGTCACTTATCAAAATGTCTATATCATTTGTTGTTATTGCTTTTCCTATATTATTTATTATATGCATAATATAGTCTGATTTAGTATTTGTTATTTTTTTGATTTTGATGTTTCCTCCACCACCTCTTTTGCTTTCTACATAATATCCTTGTGATGGCTTGAATCTTGTTGATATTACATAATTTATTTGTGATGGTACACAATTAAAGTGTTGTGCTAATTCATTTCTTTGTATTTCTATTAAATCGCTTTCATCCTCATCAAATAAATCTTTAATAAAATCTTCTATTACATCTGACATTCTCATTTTATCAGCCTCCCTTTAAATATTTTGTCTTTTTGTGCGTTTTTCTAACTTTTTTATTATATTTGTATCTGTTGGTCTTATTAAAAATATGTTCCTATTTTGTCTTTGACTTTCTTTGACCTATATTTATATTATACTCATGTTTTAAAATAATGCAATTTCATTTTTTGACCTTTTCTGACCTTATTTGATTTTTATTCTATTTTATTCTTGTTTTATCTCTATTTTTCTCTCTTTTTTGTTATATTTTCTAACTTTTCTACTTTTTCTTTTTGTTTTGACATTGGTACCCATGCAAAATATGATGTTACAAATTCTCCATATCTTGTTGTATCCTCAGTCTCCTCTTCTTCTCCATGTTTTGATGGTTCTTCCTGATTTTCTATTGTTATATTTTGTAAATCTTCACTTAATATTTGATTTTTTAATTTATTTTCCATAAAGCACATACCTCCAAATAAAGCATGTGCTTTTTTTATTTTTTTATTCAGTATTAATATTATTTTTTTATTTATATTGTAAATAAAAAGAATGGCTTTAAAATAACCATTCTCTTCTTTCTTCATTAATAAACAACAAGATTATCTAAATATAATTTTACAATTTCTTCTGGTTTTACTTTGTTTTCATCGTAATTGTCCATCCAGATTACTTGTTTATTATGTAAAAATACTTTCTCTCCATTTACATCAGTACTATCATATATATATACTGATAGCTTATTTCCTCCATAATTTCTTTTTATAATATTATACCCTACATCTCTGTCTTTTATTTTTTCACAATTAACCATATTAGATGGTACTATATTTTCACTTCCCCCGGTTGGAGAATACCAAAATGTATATCCACCAATTAATAATTGATCACTATCAGTAAAATCTATAGAACCTATTAACTTATAAGATTTTAACGCAATTCCATTTAATCCATCATAACTTAAATAATGGTCTAAATAAAATCCTACTTTTTTATCAACACTAAGGTCTCCTATTATTTCTTTTACAGCGTTTTTTAATGTTTCATCACCTTTTGTTTTTGAAGCAGTATATATAGAAACTTCTACTCCATCAATATTTGCTACATATTGGTGCATATAGTATCCTTTTTTATAATCATCTATATAACATTTTAAATTATTTTCTTCAAATAGTAGCGTTTTAGAATCTGTGACTAGTTTTTTTCCATCAACTTCAAAATTTTCATCAGATACTATAATTTCTGTTCCTTTATTTTTTATATAAAATACTGCTGACACTCTCCCATCAAAATTGTATATAACTTTTGTATCTAATTTTGATTTTTCATTACTTTTTTTGTATGTTAAATATTTCGTTCTATCTTGATTGCAAAAAAATGAAAAATTACTACGATTAACATCTTTAAAATTTTTTGAAGTGTCAACATATTCTACGCCATCAATAATTAAACTGTCATTTTTTTCTGCGCTTGTTTTTTCTTTTCCTTTTACATTCTCATTGTTATTTTTTCCACTTGTTGAATTTGTTACATTTTGTTCCTTTCCTTTTATTTTTTGCGTAATTAATACCGCACATATAATTACAACTAAAACAATTGCAATTATAGCAAAAATTTTCAAATTTTTCTTTGATTTCATTTTTTCTCCCCCTTTTATATTCTGGTTATAATATTAAACCTGGTTTATCCTATCATAACTTTTTAATTCTGTCTATAAAAATTTAAAAATATATTCTCTTAAATACAAATATTTATAAAATAAATTTCATACACTTTATTATGGTGATTCTATGTTTTCAAAATGTCATTTTTTAGTATTAAAAATAAAAAGAAATATCTTTGCACTAATATTTTTAGCCTTTGGAGCAAGTTTACTGCTATTTTCCAGTAGTAACCTACCTGCAATAAAAAAAGGTCTATCATTATGGGCAAATTCAGTTGTACCTGCACTTTTTCCATTTTTTGTTGCTACAGAATTATTAATGAACACAAATTTTGTAACATTTCTTGGAAGATTTTTAAATAAGATAATGAAACCTTTATTTAATATTAGAGGTGAAGGATCTTTTTGCTTTATAATGGGACTTATTAGTGGTTATCCTGTTGGAGCAAAAATTGCTTGTGATTTTCGAGTTAATAATATTTGTTCTAAAGAAGAATGTGAAAGGCTTTTGAGTTTTACAAATAATTCTGGACCTTTATTTATAGTTGGAACAGTTGGTATAAGTATGTTTGGAAATTCTACAATAGGTTTATTATTGCTTATCACTCACATTCTTGCTTGTATTACTGTTGGAATTATTTTTAGATTTTGGAAATTTGGAAAGAAAAGTTCTGATTATGTTAGCACCAAAACTTCTGCTTCTTCAAAATATAAAAATGTTAATTTTTCTAATTTAGGAGAAGTTCTTGGAAAAAGCATCACTAATAGCATTTCTACAATTTTAATGATAGGTGGTTTTGTTGTTATATTTTCAAGTATAATTTCAATTTTAAAATCTAGTGGTATTTTGAGTAGTTTGGTTGTATTGCTAACTCCTGCATTTAATTTTTTACATATTGATAGTTCTTTTATTTATGGTATTTTGACTGGTTTACTTGAAATTACCAATGGTATCAGTTCTGTTTCTAGTATTAATATTAAATATATTTCTGTTAATGTTATTATTACTGCTTTTTTGCTTGGTTGTGGTGGTTTGTCTGTTCTTCTTCAGGTTTTAAGTATCACTTCTAAAACTGATTTGTCTATTAAGCCTTATTTTTATGGCAAATTGCTACATGGTACTTTGGCTGCTTTTTATACTTTTATTACTATTAGTGTTTTTCCTTTTTTTAATTTTAATTTGTAGAAAAGGTATGTTAAATTAGACAACTAATCTCATCAGCCACTTTTTAGTTCATAATTTCATAAATCATGAATATACTTTATTATGATTGGAGATGATTTTATGGATAAAGATTTTAATAATATGCCACCATTCATGGACTTTTCTGCATTTCAACAAATGAATGGTTTTAATCCTACAGGTAGTCCTGATATGAATGATTTATATAGAGACCCTATGTTTAACCCTATGGCACAATATGAGCAGGCTTTTTTGTACTATAGATATTTATGTATGCAGATGGACTATAAAATCAAATGTAAAGAGTATGAAAAAATGTGTTCTAATAATTCTTCTAATTCTAATGAAAGAACCCAAAGGAGAATTGAATGATTCTCCTTTGGGTTCTTTTTTATTTAATGTCCTTGTATTTTATTATTTTTATTATTGAAATAACCGAAATAAATAATAGTAATATAATTAAGATTGTAATTATTAATTTATTAATTCCCGCATTTGGAAGTTCTTTTTGTGATATTGTATTATCTTCTGCTTGGAGTTCTTTTGGTAATATTGTATTATCTTCTTCGGCATTATTAATTAATAATCTTTGGGTCGTTCCATTCCCTGCTAAATCAAATACCGTTATTTCTTCATCTATATTATCACTAAATTCTTTAGTTAATGTATTTGTTTTATCATCTAAATTCCATCCTTGTATTTTTTGAATTTTTTTGTTTGCTTTTATTTGCACTATCGTTTTTTGGGATGTTTTATTTTTAGCATTATAAGTTATCTCTATCTGTGGAGCTTGTTTATCTATATTTTTTATAGTTATCTCTTTCTCTTCTATATTTCCAGCCAAATCGCTTATAGATACTTTTTCCTTTTCTACATTACTTTTATATTCTTTAATTAATTTTTTTCCGTCTGTAGTAATTGTCCATCCTTCTAATGGTTGCATTTCTTCATTTGAAATAATGGTTACTTGCACGTTTTTGTTTGTTAAATTGGTTGTACTATAACTTATTTCTACTTTTGGATGTACTTTATCTATATTTCTTACAGAAACTGTTAAATTTCTACTGTTTCCCGCTAAATCATATATTGTAACATTTTCTTCGCTATTTTTTTCAAATTCTTTTGTCAAAGTTTTTTTGTCTTCTGATAATTTCCATCCTTCTACATCTTTTATTTTTTCATCAGCAGTTATTGTTACTTTTACATTTTTATTCGTTGCTTTAGTTGTGCTATAACTTATTTTGGCTTGTGGCACTGTTTTGTCAATATTATTTATACTAATATTTGCTACCACTTCATTTCCAACTAAGTCATATACTTTTACCGTTTCTGTTGTATTTTCTGCATATATTTTTTTTAGACTTTTTTTATCTTCACTTAATGTCCATCCTTCTACTTGCTGAACTTTTTCATTTGAATTTATAGTTGCAGTTACAACTCCCTTTGTCATTTCTTTTGTACTATACTGAATATCTAAAATTGGTTTTTCTTCATCTTTATAATTAATTGTTAGCTTTGTTCCTGAAATTTTACCTCCGTTTTACTTCTACTGTTGCTTTTTCTATTCCATCATCCATTATAATTTTGTTTTTATTTTCATTCAATTTGCAATTTACTAATTCCAAATTTTGCCCCGAATATATTTTGCTGTTTTTATCTTGTGCTTGTATAAATATTTGAGGCAATTCCACTTCTTTTGTTTTTGTTTCTATTTTTAGGATCTGCGGATGTTCTTCTAATCTCCATCCACTCGTGCTATTGGACGCTTCATATTCAAAAGTATAATCTATGCCAAGTTTTATTGAAGTTTCATCAATAAAATTTAAATTGTCTATCTTGTTTCCTGCTATGCTAATACTCATTTTATCCAATTCTTTTAAACTATCAATATTTTTTATATTATCATATGGAATATATAATTTATGCAAACTTTTGCATTTTGCTAGTGGTGATATATCTTCCAAATTTGGATTGTTTCCTATTGATAATTCTTTTAAGTTGGACATATTTGCTAATGAACTTATATCTGTAATATCATTAAATGATAAATTTAATGTTTCAATATTGGTTAGATTTGACAAAAAATCTATATTTTTAATTTCCATATTTCCTAATGATAATTTTGTCAAATTGCTTAGACTGCTTATTGGCTGAAAATCTTTTATATTTTTATTTCTTTCTATGCTTAAACTCTTAATATTTTTTAATTTGGAAAGTACTGTTATATCTTCTATATTATTTGATCTTAAGTCTAAAGTATTTAATTTACTCATATTTTCTAATGAGCTTATATCATTTATATCTAATCCATCTATTTCTAAAGTTTGCATATTGGTTAATGTTTTTAAAGGTTGCAAGTTTGTAATTTTATTTGTAGAATGTCTTGATCCAGTTTTGATTTCAATTCCATCACATCCCAAAAATAAAAATCTAAGATTAACCATATTGGAAATTATTGATATATCTGTAATTTGATTTTGTGATATATCTAACGTGTCAATATTATTCATTTTATTTAACTCTGAAATATCTGTAATTTGATTACCATGTAAATATAATTTGGTAACATTTGTAAAACCACTTAATCCTTTTATATTTGCAATATTTTTTTGAGAAATATCTAATTTTGTTACTTTTTGCATATTACTCTGTTTAAGATATATTTCATAAGAAGAGTCATTTTTGTTTTCAATTATGTCATTTACTTTTTCTACTATAGCGTTATATAAATTTTTATCTTCAAATTTAATTGATACAATCTCGTCTGTTGCTTTTGATAATATTGGATAAATTAATCCTAGTGAAAATATCACTAATATTATTAATATATTTATTTTTTTCAACATGTTCAAACACCCCATATGATGATATTACCATACTTTCTTCAATTTGTCATATTTGTCACAAAAATGTAATTTAAATGTTTTTTTTCTGTAATATTGGAGTGTTTTGTTAAACTTTTATTTTTAAATAATAAAAATTTATTTATAATTGATTTTCAATATTTAAAAGTCTATTATATTTAGCAACCCTGTCAGTTCTACAAGGTGCTCCAGTTTTTATTTGCCCAGCATTTACAGCCACTGCCAAGTCAGCAATTGTTGTATCTTCTGTTTCACCAGACCTATGAGAAATTATAGTCTTATATCCTTTCTCTTTTGCTTCTTGTATTGTATCTAAAGTTTCAGTTAAAGTTCCAATTTGATTTGGTTTTATTAAAATTGCATTTGCAACATTTTCTTTTATACCTCTTTGAAGCCTTTTTATATTAGTTACAAATAAATCATCTCCAACTAATTGGACTTTATTCCCTATTTTTTGTGTTAACTCTTTCCATGACTCCCAATCTTCTTCTGCCAAGCCATCTTCTACTGATATAATTGGATATTTTTCAGTTAAATCTATAACATATTGTATCATTTCTTGTTTAGTTTTATATACATCTGTTTTCCAGAAATAGTATCCATCTTTTCCTGTTTTTTTTGCTTCATCATACATCTCTGTGCTTGCTATATCTAGTGCTAAACATATATCTTTACCTGGTTCATATCCTGCTTTTGTTATTGCTTCTATTATTGAATCTAATGCCTCCTCTTCATCTTTTAAATCTGGTGCAAATCCTCCTTCATCCCCTACTCCAACTGAATGTCCTTTTTCTTTTAAAACTTTTTTTAATGTATGATATACTTCAACTCCACGTTTTAATCTTTCTGCAAATGTTATGCTTCCTACTGGTACTATCATAAATTCTTGTATGTTTATATTGTTGTCTGAATGTTTTCCACCATTTAAAATATTCATCATTGGAACTGGTAATTCTTTTGCATTTATTCCACCTATATAATTGTATAGTTCCATTCCTAATGAATTGGCTGCTGCCTTTGCAACTGCTAATGATACTCCTAAAATTGCATTTGCTCCTAAATTTGATTTATTTAGTGTGTCGTCTAATTCTATCAATGTTCTGTCTATTTTTCTTTGGTCATATACATTCATATCGATTAGTTTCTTTGATATTTTTTTGTTTACATTTTCTACTGCTTTGCTTACACCTTTTCCCATGAATCTGCTTTTGTCGTTGTCTCTTAATTCCACTGCTTCAAAACTTCCTGTTGATGCTCCTGATGGAACCATTGCTGTTCCTGAGAATCCTCCTTCTGTTACGACTTCTACTTGTACTGTTGGATTTCCTCTTGAGTCTAATACTTCTAATGCCTCTATGTTTTCTATGGCTAAATATTCTTTCATTAATATACCACCTTTCAATTTGTTTCTTTTGATATTTTAGCCATTTTTTCCAGATATATACATTATTACTAATTTTCAATCCTTTAGATATATAAATTATTTATTCTTTGCTACACATATAAAAAGTCTTTTGTTATTTTTAAGAGCTCTTTATATGTGTATAATATTTAATGATTTCATAGTATAAAACTATGGACACTAATGTATTAATATTATATGCAAAAATATTTTTTATATTAAAAAACCAGAATTAAGATTTTGTACGCAGTGCAAACTGCTACAAAATCAAATTTCTGCCATATTTACCTTCTACAGAAAGTTATCATACTATGATAACTTTCCTAGAATATAAAAAAACGATAGTCCAAAGACTATCGGAATTTAATGATTACATCTCTCTCGAGATGGACTCTAATGTTTTATTAATATAATTATAATCAATATATATATAATTGTCAATCAATTTTGTGTATTTTTTAACGGTTTTAGCCTATATAATACTTGTAATTGCCTATTAATTTTATTCCAATCCGATTTTGATATTATTACCATTTTTCCTTTTTGTCTAAATGGACTTATAATTCTTATCTTACTAATAACTCTTAATTGTTCAACTAATGCTGTAGAGTCAAGTTTTTCTAAGTCAATATGATACCAAAATTCATCTTTTAACCTTTTGCTTGTTAATGGTATTATTATAGCTATCGGCGATTTTATGGTGTTTCTGACTATTATTACAGGTCTTATCTTATTTTGTTCACTTCCTATATTAATTCCTAAATTACACCAATAAATAAAGTTATTATATATAGGAAAAACTGGAATATTTTCATTATACTTTAATAATGCTTTTTGTTTTGTCCATATAGAATATTCTACTGTATCTTGTCCATTTGTGGCCTGTAATATTTTTTCAGTTTCCAAAATATTTTCGTGAATTTCTTTATTCAAATCTATATCTACCTCCCTTTAATACGGTATTAAATTTAGCTCACTTTCTTATTTCTCAACTGCATAGCATATTGAATAGTAGCCTCATTAATTTCACCAGAAGAAATACGTGCAATCTCCTCTAAAGTTTCCTTCTCATTTAATAATTTTATATTAGTGTTAGTCCTCTCATTAATTACTCTTTTGCTAATAAAATAATTATAATCAGCAATTGCTGCAATACTTGGTAAATGTGAAATACATAATACTTGATGATTTTTAGAAATTCCATTTAATTTTTCTGCAACTGCTCCTGCTGCCTTACCACTAATTCCTGTATCTATTTCGTCAAAAATTAAGACTGGCATTTTATCTGTATCTGCTAATACTTTTTTTATAGCAAGCATTATTCTTGACATCTCACCACCTGATGCAATTTTTGCTAATTGCTTTTCATCTTCTCCCAAGTTTGTAGTAATATAAAATTCTACTATATCTTTTCCGTTTTCAAAGTACTCTTCTTCATTGTAATCTACATGAATATTAATATTTGCATTTTTCATTTCCAAATCTTCTAAAACTTTGTTTATATTTATGCTTAAAACTTTTCCATATTCATTTCTTAATTCATGCATTTTTTCTGCCAATGTTGTCATTTCTAATTTTAATTGTTTTAATTCTTTTTTTAGTTTATTGTTGTATTCGTCTAAATTTTCAATGTGATTAATTTCCGCTTCTATCTCGTCTTTATAGTTTAAAATTTCTTGCACATCATTACCATATTTTCTCTTTAAATTGTAAATTAAATCAAGTCTTTCTTCAACTTCATTTCTTTCTTGTTCGTCAAAATATACATCTTCTTTATGTTCTGATATGTCTCTTGAGATTTCTTGTAATTCGTAATAAATGTTCTTTAAGTTACTTGAAATATCTTCATATTTTTTATCTATATTTTCTATTTTTTCTAATGCTCTTATTGCTACATTTATGCTATCTATACTACTTTCCCCTATCGCAATATCTGCCTCATTTAGATTCTTAGATATTTTTTCTGAGTTTAACATCAATTTTCTTTTTTCTTCTAGATTATCTTCTTCGTTTACTTTTAAATTTGCTTCTTCTATTTCATTAAATTGATATCTTAACAAATCTAGTTTTCTTTCTCTTTCTTTTTCGTCTCCATAGTTATTTTTTAATTCTTGTTTTTCCTCTAGATATTTTTCGTATTTTTCTTTATATTGTTTTTTTATATCAATTATTTTATCTCCAATAAATCCATCTAAATATTTTAAATGAAATTTGTTATCTAGTAAACTTTGATTGTCATTTTGTCCATGTATTTCTATGAATTTGCTCATAAAGTTTTTTAATTCGTTTACAGTTACCATTCTTCCATTTATTTTGCACATGTTTTTACCATTGCTATTTATTTCTCTTGATACAATGATATTTCCATCTATTGAGTTTTCGTTTTCTGGTTCATACATACATATTTCTACAAATGAATTTGTTTCACCTTTTCTTATCATTTCTTTAGAAAATCTTCCACCTGATATTATGCCTAATGAGTCTATTATTAGCGTTTTTCCTGCTCCTGTTTCTCCTGTTAATACGTTTAGCCCTTCGTTTAAATCTATGCTTAAATCATCTATTATTCCTATATTTTTTATATGTAATGTTGATATCATAAAAAAAGACCTCCCTAAAAAATTCTTTTTATAATTTGTTTTTATAGAACAAATTATCTACGATTTTTTGTTTGGTCTTATTATATGTTTTTAATTTTATTTTGTCAATAGTTTTACGAACATTTTTTTGATTTTTTATTTAAATTTTGATTGTTTTTTATATTTCATTTTTCTACAAAAAAGTGAGACAAATTAGGACTGTCCCAATTGTCTCAAAAATCTTTCTTTTTTATACTCTGAATTACTTGAATCTACAAATTTTACAGTTCCTTCGCTTTTAGAATCACTTATTAAATCTTTTTCTTGTAAAATATCTTTTAAATGTTTTGCAAGACTTCCTGCTCCATTAAAAAATTCAACATCACCTAATACTTCTTTTATCTCGTTTTGAATCAAAGGATAATGCGTACAACCTAAAACAACATTATGAACTTTTCCAACATATTCAGATAAATTTTCTTTTAAATAATTCTTTATTTTTTCTTGATTTCCTTCTTCTATAATATCTGCTAGGCCCTGACATGCCATTAGATATGTTTTGTGATTATCATATTTATTGTATAGTTTATGGAATTTTTCGCTTTCTATTGTTCCTTTTGTTGCCATTACAAGTGTTACTTGGTCATATGCAAAGTCATGCACCATTTTATATGCTGGTTCTATTGCTATTATTGGTGTTTCTGGATATTTTTCTCTTAATGTTTTTGCTGCTTTTGCGCTTGCTGTATTACATGCTATTACTATTGCTTTGCATTTTTGTTCAATAAAATTGCTTACTATTTTATCACAGATTTTGATTATTTCTTCGTCTGTTTTGTCTCCATATGGATTGTTTTTTGAGTCACTATAATATTTATAATTTTCGTTTGGTAATATTTTTATTATTTCTTTTAGGACTGTTACTCCTCCTATTCCTGAGTCAAAAATTCCTATGCTTTCTTCATTATTCACAATCTTTTCTCCCCTTTGCTTTCACTTCGCTTCGCTCGTTCATCGTCATCCAAAATTTTTTCAAAATTTTGTCTGCCAAATCTTGGGCCGTTTCGCTCATCGTCATCCAAAATTTTTTCAAAATTTTGTCTGCCAAATCTTGGGCCATTCATTCATCGTCATACAAAATTTTTATATAAATATTATATATAATTTTACATTCAAAAACAACAAAAAAGCAGAAATTTTCTGCTTTTTATTGTTTATATCAAATTATATCTTTTTAATAAATCCTCAACAACAGTACCCTCAACCTTTTTCAAAGCCTTTTTAGCAACAAGCTCAGCAGCAAAAGGTAACTTCATATCAGTCAATTTCTTACCATCCATCATCTTTGATGTAGAATCAAGTAAAACACGAACATCATAGCAAGAACCAAATACTTCTGGAACACCTCTGTCTACATCTAACAATGTATAAACCGCTTCCATAGCAGTTCTTACAGAATACTCTGTTGTAAATACTGTGTCTCTAACTGTGTCCGCGAATTGTCCTAAAAATGCAAAGTTTCTGCATCCATCTGGAACAACTTTTGGTCTGTCACCTGCTGTTCTTGGCATAAAGAATGCTGTTATATATGGCATCATACAAGGTACACAATTTGCAGAGTTTGTAGCCAATTCTTCTATTTGGTCTTCTGGCACGCCCAAATGATATAGCCATTCTTCTGTAATTTCTTTTCCTGTACATTCTCTCATTGGTTTCTTTATATAGTTTCCTGGTTTGTTTGTAAATAAGCCATAAACCCATACAACCAATTGGTCTTTAGGTTGATTTTTGAAGTGTGGTTGTCTATTTATTGTCCAACTCATTAACCAATTTGAGTCTTTTACTGAAACGATTCCTCCTGTTACAACTCTACCGCTAAATGGGTCTCTTTTACAGATTTTTTCTATATATGGTGGGATTTTATCGTCTAATGTTGTAACTGTTGCAGATTCCCAGTTCGTTTTTGAAATATCTGAACAGAATTTATCTGGATGTCCAAAGTCTTGGCTTTGTCTTGCAATTTTTCTCCATAAATCCCAACATGCACCTTCGCCATTTTGTATAGTTAAATCTGGTGCAGTGTTTTGGTCTCCAAGCATTGCTCTTTCTGTACAACTTCCATTTGTAACAAATACTAAATCATTTACTGTTAAATCGATTGTTTCTTCTTCTCCATTATGAATGCATATTATTTGTTTTGCAGTTTTCTTTTTTCCATCAATATCAAATAATACATTTGTAACTTTTGTGTCATATTGGAATTGAACTCCATGACTTTCTAGGTATTTTACCATTGGCAATATTAATGATTCATATTGATTATATTTTGTGAATTTTAATGCTGAAAAGTCTGGTAATCCACCAATATGATGTATAAATCTTTGAATATATAATTTCATTTCTAGTGCACTGTGCCAGTCTTCAAATGCAAACATTGTTCTCCAATATAGCCAGAAATTTGATTTAAAAAATTCGTCTGTAAATACATCTGTTATTTTTTTGTCATATAAATCTTCGTCTTTTGTCATAAATAATTTTATTATTTCCATTGACGCCTTTTCAGATAGTGTGAATTTTCCATCTGTGTGTGCATCTTGTCCTCTTTTTACTGTTGCTCTCATTAATGAATAATTGGGGTCTTTTTTATTTAACCAATAATATTCATCTAATACTGATGCCCCTTCTGTTTCTAATGATGGTATTGAACGGAATAAATCCCATAAACATTCAAAATGATTTTCCATTTCTCTTCCACCACGGATTATAAATCCTTTTTGTGCATCTTCAATTCCGTCACATGCTCCTCCTGGTAATTTTGCTTCTTCTAATATGTGAATATTTTCACCTTTCATTTGTCCATCTCTTACTAAAAAACATGCTGCAGCAAGTGATGCAAGCCCTGCCCCTACTAAGTATGCAGATTTGTTATCTACTCCTTCTGGTTTTCTAGGGTGTGCAAATGCTTCATAATTTCCATTACTATAATACATATTTACTACCATTCCTTTCTTATACGGCACAAAATTTGATTAAAAATACTGTATTTTACAATTATTTTTTAAATTTTGTTTTTCCTTTGTTATTGAAGTATTATAAAAACAATTTTTTAAAATTTTCAATATACAAGTATTTTAATATGTATAATTTTTGGACAATTTTATAATTTTGTATAGATTTTTTATACCGATTATTTTCCTAACTTTATTATATTTTATAATGTAACTTTATCATATATTGTACTAGTTTTTAATTTTGCATTTTTTCTAATGCTTTTTTAAAATCACCTTCAATAATATTGTTTAACTTTCTTATTATACCCTCTGGTTCCTCTTTCATACCATCTTCTATCCATTCTTGTAAAATTCCAACAAAACCATATTTATAAAAATCAGCCATAAATTTTTTATCTTCTACTTTTATATTCATTCCTTCTGATTCTTTGTCAATAAAGTCAATTAATAATTTGTTTGTCTGCATATAAATAAATCTTAATAAATACTCTCTACTTATTGAGTTATATGTGTTTTTAACAAATTCTTTGTTTTTTAATACATATTTAAAAATATACAAAAAACGTTGTTGCCAATCTTCGTCTTTATTATCAATTTCGTCTATAACTTCATTTTTATATATCCATTCTAATAAATCATATATGTCTTTAAAATGGTAATAAAATGTTTGTCTGTTTACTCCACATTCGTCTGTTATATTTGATATTGTTATTTTTGATAGTTCTTTTTTTGAAAGTAATTTTTTTAAAGATACTGCTAGTGCTTTTTTTGTTAGTTCTGACATATTTTCTCCTTTTCTCTTTTGGATGTTCTTTTACTTTGTTATCTCAATAATCCAATTTAATATATCTTCATATACTTTTTTATTTTCTATCTCATTTAAAATTTCATGGCTCATATTTTCATATAAATCACTACTTATCTTTGTATAACCTAAATCTTTCAAAAATTTTTGTGCCTTATACCATGCCTTTATTGATGATATTACTGGGTCATCGCTTCCTGCTATAAAATATATTGGTAGTTTCAAATTATTTTTTCTATATATTTTAGGGTTATAAATATCTATCATTAATCTAATTATATTTTCAAATCCATTTAATGTGTAGTCATATTGACATAGATCGTCTGCATTATATTTTTCTACAATTTCTCTGTTATTGCAAATCCAACTGTTTTTTAATTTATCATCTTTGTCATATCCATTGAACATTAAATTTTTCACAAATTTACTACGATATTTTTCACCTTTAAATAACTCCAT
Source organism: uncultured Clostridia bacterium (assembly GCA_934162615.1). Classification (GTDB taxonomy): domain Bacteria; phylum Bacillota; class Clostridia; order TANB77; family CAG-508; genus CAG-269. The sequence continues at coordinate 5,701 of CAKPJK010000024.1, read as the reverse complement.
TGTCTTTACTATTGCTAGTCCTAATTTAGCATTTACATTTTTGCTTGGTGAACCACATACTATTAGTCCATTTATTTTGTTATCATATTTTGCAATGTATTTTCTTACTATCATTGACCCCATACTATGACCAAATAGTATGATTTTTTTACCATTAAATTTTCCTTTTAGATATCTTGTTATTTGGTATAAGTCTTCTATTACTGCTTCTGCTTCATTTTCGTAGAAGTATCCTATATCTTCTTCATTTTTTAGACTTTTTCCATGTCCTCTATGGTCATTTATAAAACTTGCATATCCGTTTTCTGCTAGATATTTCATAAAGTCTATATATCTTTCTTTGTGTTCGTTCATTCCGTGTGCAAGTTGCACTACTCCTTTTATTTCACCTTCTGGTTGTATTAGTAGACAGTCTATTTCTAGTTCGTCAACTTCTGATGTTATTTTGATTTCTTCTTTTTTCATATATGCCCTCTCTTCTTTATTACTAACATTATTGTTGCATTATTCTAATATTAATTATAAATCAAAAGTATAAAATACTTCCTTATATTCTTTTCCTAATTTGCAAATTTTCTGTTCATAAGTTGATAATTTGCCACCCCATAATTCATATATATTCCTTGCCTTTTTATTGTCTTTTAAAACTCCAATAACATATTTTTTTGCTCCATTTTTCTTTGCCCACTTTTCAAACATTTTCTTAAAAGTACTACCTATTCCTTTTCTCTGAAAATTAGGATCAATATATAATCCAACTAAATCGGCATACTCTGAATTAAAATATTCATAGTTAGATTTAATAACTCCAAACATTATTCCAATAATTCTATCTTCGTTTTCTGCTACAAGCGCAATTTTATCATTGCTGTTATATATGTTTTCATAAAAATGTTTTTCTTTTTCTTCTGTATTCTTTTCTTTTTCTAAAAATACCTCTTCTGGGAAAATATTCTTGTATGCATCTCTCCATACTTTATTTACAAACTTGTACCATTTTTTTGCATCGCTATCTTCTACTTTTCTTATCTTTATATTTGTATCCATTTTATCACCTTTTAATTTTAATAAAAACTTAAATTAACCCTTTTACTTTTTGTTTTACCTCATCTAATGTTGTAAATTGAATTGCATTTATACCAAGTTCGTTTGCAATTTCAATATTTGGCAAACTATCATCTATAAATATTGTTTCCTTTGCTTCTAAATTATATTTTTCTAATAATCTTTTATAGATTTCTTTGTCAGGCTTGCAGATATGTAATTCATATGAATATATTCCTCCATCTAAAAAATTAAAAAATTCATATTGTGATACAAAATTATATGTATCTTCTGAAAGATTTGATAAAATATATATTTTGAATCCTTCTTCTTTTAGTTTTTTTAAAAATTCTGCAGTATCAGTCTTTAATGTATTTGTTTTCACCCAGTCTTTTTGTAATACCAATTTTATTTCATTCTCTAAATCAGAATTTTCTTTCACAATTTTCTTTATTAAATCTGTGTTGTGTCTATATATTCCTCTATCATATTCTATCCAGTCATTACTTTTAAATATAATTTTATATAATGATTTTTTTGTTTTTTCGTCAAATTCAAATTTGTCTAAATATTTTAGTGGATTATAATCTATAAGTACATTTCCCAAATCGAATACAATATTTTTAATCATTTTTTTCATCTCCTATAACTATTTTTTTAATTAAATTACTTAAATATGGTCTTTTAGGATTTTTCAACATATTAAGTTCCTCAATTGCATTACTTTTTTCTAAAAATACTAATTTATTAAATTCAATTTCTAAATTATTTTTAATTAAGGATTTTTTATATTCCTCAAAATGTTTCTGCAATTCTTCTTTAGTTATTTCTAAATTGCCTATTGCTATAAATCCATATGTATGTCTTTCCTCGTCTGGAATCTCTATATATTTTATTTCATAATTTATATCGTCTAAATTTAAATGTATTTCCTCTTCTAATTCTCTTTTGATAGTTTGACTTACCTTAACTATTCCATTACAAATATCTTTTTCATCTATTCCTCCACCTGGAATTTGTAGACAATGTGGAACTGATGTTTTTTTATCCATTTCTCCTAATACCAAATAATTGTCTTTCGTCTCTAAAATTATTCCTCCCCATGGTACATTACATCTATATTCTTTTTCTTTTATTCCAACTCTTTCGTCATACAAGTAATGTGCATAATTTGTTTTGATCGCTATCATTTGTATTTCATTTTCACTTTCTTTGATTTTCTCTATTGTATAATCTGGTCCATTATATAAATTTGGATTTTCCTCTATTGCTTTTTTCCAAAAGTCTTCTATATTTTCTTTTATGACTTCTGAAATTTTTGTTTCTCTTTCTTCGTATTTTATTTTTATTGTTTTAGTGATTTTTATAATATCACTCATATGCATTCCTTCTTTCTATATTATAAAAAGGAGTAGATACTTATCAAAACAATTATTTTTCTATAATTTTAGAATAATTATTACTTTATCTTTTCCTTTATTTTTTCATAAACAAATTATAAATTCAATTATTAGAATATATATATCCTAATTTATAATGTATTTCTTTATGACAATTGGAACATACTAGTATACATTTTAACGCTTCTGACTTATATTCTTTCCATGACATAGTATTTCCTGAACCTAGTTTGAATTCTTTAATACTAGGGTCCTTGTGGTGAAACTCTAATGCATCTATGCATTTATCATAACCACATATACAGCATTTTCCTCCTAATAATTTTACTGCTTGTTTTTTCATATTATTTCTTAATATTGTTTTTTGATGTTTTCTTGTACTATTATCTAATCTTGTTGATTCACCACTACAGTCATAACAATAAATTCTTGTTGAACTTTTTGTTTCAAATTTATTCTCGCATATTTCACATATTTTTATCATATTTTCACATCCTTGATGTTACAATTATATAATATTTTTTTAATAACCTCCATCAACTTTTATTATTTCATCATTTATAAAATCTGCATCATCACTAGCTAAAAATGTAACTACTTTTGCTATTTCACTTGGTTCTGCAAATCTTTTTTTATAAATTCTATTAGTTTCTTCTTCAACTAATTCTTTAGGCAAATCTTTATTCATATCTGTATTTACCCAACCTGGTGCAACACAATTTACATTTATATATGGTGCAAATTGAATTGCTAAATTATGAGTTAAATTAATTAAGCCTGCTTTTGAAGCATCATAATCTATACTTGTTGGAAAAAATGCATCTATTCCATTAGTACTAGATATATTTATTATTTTACCACTTTTACTTTTTAACATTTCTTTTCCAACATATTTACTTACAATAAATGGTGCAATTAAATTTACATTTAGAGTTTTTTTCCAATCTTCTACAGTTCTATCTTCAAATTCTTTATCAATAGCAATACCAGCATTATTTACCAGTACATCTATCTTTCCAAATTCATTTATAATATTTCTTATCATATCTTTAACTTCATTCTCGTTTGAAACATTTGCCTTAATACATAGTGCTTTTATTTCATATTCTTTTTCTAACTCCTGTTTCAAATTTTCCGCTTCTTCATTTTCTTTTATATAATTTATAACAATATTATACCCTTTTTTAGCGAAATCTTCTACTATTGCTTTACCTATTCCTCTTGAGCTACCAGTAACTAATGCAACCTTGTTCATTCTTTTCCTCCAATCTAATTATTTATTTTATTTTTTATATTCTCTATAATACTATCCAATTTGCTTTTTTTATACATTTTTTCTATACTATCTATTTCTAATATATCTCCACTTGTGAAATTATAAAGATATTCAAAATCAAAATATAAGAACTCTGATATACTCTTAAACCAATTGTCAATTGAATTACATATCTCTTGCTGTTCTTCTTCCCTCATTTGACCAACAGTAATTAAATATATCTTCTTGCCTTTCAAGTTTTCACTAGCACAATAAGGATTAAATCTATCCAATACATTCTTTAAAATACCTGTTATTTGATTCATATAAATTGGTGACATTATTATAATATAATCACATTTACTAATTGCATCATAAATTTTATTCATATCATCTTTTAATACACATTGATTTTCTTCATTCTTTTGACATACATTACATCCTATGCAATATTTAATATCCAAATCTGCTAATGAAAGAAAAATATCATTTTCACTTATTAGTTTGCTCAATAAGTTATAACTATTGTGTTTTCTATTACTTGCACTTATATATAAATTCATCTCTTACCTCCTCTACACATCTCTTTTTATATAATAATATTCTGTACACACATCTTTACACCCTAATTTTCTATATGTATTTGCTGGATAGTATCCCTCTTCTGTTTGTAAAAATGCTAATTTTTGCTTTTTATCTTTGCATATTTGTAATTGTTGTTTTATAATTTCTTTTCCAATACCCTTATATCTAAAAGCTCTTTTTACTGCTAATCCATATATTCCATAAATTTCGCCATCATATACACCACTTGTAATACCTACTATTTCATCATTTTCCTTAGCAAAATAAAATTCATCTGTATATCCATTTTCTTGCTTTTTATAATTTTCGTAAACTTCTTTATAGATTGAATCTAAATCTCCATAAGGATCATCTTTATCTCCTGTTTGATATGCTTTTATCATTTCTTCACTATATAATTTCATATCTGTCGTCTTCTCTAATTTTACATTTAAAGAGCAATTAGTTTTAATATTATCTATCTCTTCGAAATTATCGGAAATTTGCCATACTTCTTTTGAAACTAATTCATAGCTATTATCAAAAAATATTTCGCGATTGTCATAAATTTCTTCCATATATGTTAATATAGCAATAGCCACTTCTCTATTTCTTACTTTGATCTTGTTACTTGCATCTAATACAATTTTATCAAATTCTTCTTTACTTTCTGCTTTTATATCTGTAATAAAATTATACCAATAGTCTTTAATTTTGTTATGATACGCTATACTATATTTTTCAAATTTATCTATTCCATCAAATTGAAATCATAAATTAGCATATATATTAAAATGATTTAATTTTTTTATCAATTCTAAATCCATGTTATATACCTCCTAAATTTACAACATGATGTTGCAAATTTCATATTTTTCTTATTTATATCATAAAATCAATATAAATACAATTGTTTAAAAATATTAATAGTAGATAGTTTTACCTTCTATTTTATGTTTGTATAATGCTGGTATTCATTGATTTTTATGAATAACAAAAAAGCCTTGTAAATGTTACTTTACAAAGCTTTTTATTTATTGGCTCCTCTTGTTGGACTCGAACCAACGACCTATCGGTTACTGCACCACACTAATTTTCATTAGCATTATATTCAAAAATATAATTTGTAGTCTGGACTTTCTCTTTACCATGTCTTACGATTTAGGTAGGTGGTGTAAAGTCTCTACACATAGCTTTCGCCTTGCTCGGTATTGTCTTCAGCATTACCTGTTAAGAGTTTCACCGACTTAGCCACCTTTTCATCTATAAGTTTCCTTATAGAGCTGCTAACTTTTTAGTCTTGCGACTTGCTCGACAGCCGAGCGCTCTACCAACTGAGCTAAAGAGGAATATATATAAAATCTGGCAACAACCTATCTTTCCAGCAGGGTAACCCGCAAGTATTTTCGGCACATTTAGGCTTGACTTCTGTGTTCGG
>CAKPJK010000023.1 GCA_934162615.1 uncultured Clostridia bacterium | reverse complement strand
CATTAACAAATACAGGGTTATTTGGAAAAGCAAAAGAGGCAAAAAAGAAAAGCGATGAAGCGTCCGCAAAGGAACAAAGTTTATTGTATGAATATGAGGATGAACTTAGTAAATATACATCTAATGATAGATGGGACGGAAAAGTAAATAAACCAGAATTGATGACTGGGATGACAGCTATACAATTTACAGAACCAACAGCAGATACGGCAGGTTCTGTAAAAACAGTAAGTGATAGCAGTAAGAACGATTGGTATAATTATAATGAAAGGAAATGGGCAAATGCTACAACAGAAGATGGAAGTATGTGGGTATGGGTACCAAGATATGCATATAAAATAAATAGTTCAACACATGAAATCAGTGTAGTGTTTTTAGTAGGAACAACAGACAATTATTATGAAGGAGGCACATTAAAAACAGCCCAAAGACAAACAGCAGATGGTGAAGCACCAGATGCAACAAAAGATTATGTAGTACATCCTAGTTTTGTAAATGGAACAAAGAATAATTACAAAAACGGTGAGTGGAGTAAAGAATTAGCTGGATATTGGGTTGCAAAATTTCCAGCAGGATATCAAAAGAAAAATATGAAGCATCAATAAGCAAAATAATAAATCTTGCTGTAGAAGAATTAGTAAAAACAGAAAGAGTAAAAATATATAAAAGAAAAAATAACTCGTATGTAGTAAGGTCAGTTTTATTAAGAAAGAGCGTTTTCGATGGATTATATGAATTAAAAAACAAGTTTAGAGTCCCAATTTATTTGTTAGTAAATATAGCTGTAAGAAATGTCTTAATTGAAGAAGAATTATTGTAAAAAATGTTGCTAAAATACTACATTTAATGATATAATATTACCATAAACCTAAAAAGGAATGGAAACAAATGAAAATAAGAATATCAACAATAATATCATGGATAGTATCAATTATATTATTAATTCTAGCTTTTAAATTATATAAAACTTATAATTTTAATGAATATGTAAGAAGTGAACTTAATATGCATACATCACAATTTGAAAGAGATAGTGATGTAAAATATTCAAAAACGGATAGTTATAAAATAGTATCAAACAATAACAATGATGCTACTTTTTATAAGAAGGTAAAGGTAGAAAAAAATATGCCTTATAAAGTTACGTGCATGGTTAAGACAAAAGATGTAGTACCACAAAATGATACTTCTGGAGTTGGTGCACAAATATCTGTAATAGGAAGCACAGAAAAATCAGTTGCAGTTACTGGTACAAAGGATTGGCAAAAAATAGAAATGATTTTTAATTCGAAAAATAGAGAAGAGGTTGACATAGGTTTTAGACTTGGTGGATATTTGGGAGAATGTACAGGAACAGCATGGTTTAGTGACTTTACATTAGAAGAGGGAAATCTAAGTCAAAATAATAATTGGAAATTTGCATGTTTTATTTTTACAAATACAGATGTTATGAATAATGGAAAAGAAGTAAGGCTCTCAATGACAGAGTCTGATGTTTCAGACATAAGAAATACAATTAAAAGATTTAAGACAACAGTAAGTTCATTATCAGAAAATAAAATGTCAGCAGATTATGACACATATATTGTGAGAAATCCAATTACTAAATTATCTTATGATGAACAGTTTGGATATTATGTTGCAGCAGAAGATATTGAGGATTCTATAAAAGATATCGTAAAGGAAAATGAATATGATCATATATTTGCAGTAATTAGGTTAGGAAATGAAGAACATAAAGATGACATACAAATAAATGATTGGATTGGATTACGGTTCAATGGATTACTATGGAATAGGGTATTCAAATATAAGACTACCGAATTCATCAAAAAGTTATATGTATAAATATGATACACGTGTAAATACATTTCCTGAAGAAGTTTTTTTACATGAATTTTTACATTCATTAGAAAGAACAGCACAAGAGTATGATTATGATATTCCAGCTTTGCATGATTATGAAAAATATGGTTATAAGGACGAAAATTTAAATGGATTAAAAAATTGGTACAAGGATTATATGAATAAAAATGTAAAATCTTCAAAAGGTTATATAGGTTTACCTAAAGAAGTTTATGCGATGAAACCAGCAAAAAATACTGATTTTAAACATTCATATCAAATTGACGAATTTCATGAACCAAAAAATATGATAGAACAAATAAATCAATTAGGTAAAAATTTGATGTATAATGCTAAAAATATAAAAAATATATTAAAAAATAATACAAATCAAAATCTACAATTAAACAATAATGTAGACTCGAATGAGGTATAAAAATAATAGAAAGAGTGAAGAAAATGAAAGTATCTGATTTTAATTACAACTTACCAGAAGAGCTAATAGCTCAAGTACCACTAGAAAAAAGAGATGAATCAAGACTAATGGTTCTAAATAAAGAAAAACAAACGATAGAACACAAAGTATTTAAAGATATAATAGATTATTTAGAACCAGGTGATTGTTTAGTTAGAAATAATACGAAAGTTATACCTGCAAGAATTTATGGTAGAAAAGAAACAGGTGCACATGTAGAATTTCTACTTTTAAATAATATCGAAGGAGATATTTGGGAAAGCATTGTAAGGCCAGGAAATAAACTACATGTTGGAACAAAAGTAATATTTGGAGAAGGACTATTAGAAGCAGAAATATTAGATATAATGCCAGGTGGAACAAGAAAAGTAGAATTCCATTATAAAGGAATATTTAACGAAATATTAGATCAAATAGGATTAATGCCATTACCACCATATATTCACGAAGAATTAAAAGATAATGACAGATATCAAACAGTATATGCAAAATACGAAGGTTCTGCAGCAGCTCCAACGGCTGGATTACACTTTACACCAGAATTATTAAAGAAGATAGAAGAAAAAGGTATAAAAATAGCAAATGTAACTTTGCATGTTGGAATTGGGACATTTAGACCAGTAAAAGAAGACGAAGTAGAAAAACACGAAATGCACTCAGAACATTACTATATAAAGCAAGAAGACTGTGATAAAATAAATGAAACAAAAAAAGCAGGTAAAAGAGTAATATCAGTAGGAACAACATCATGCAGAGTATTAGAAACAATTGCAGATGAAAATACTGGAATGGTACAACCTACAGAGGGAGATACACAAATATTTATTTATCCAGGATATAAATTTAAATGTATAGATGGATTAATAACAAACTTCCATTTACCACAATCAACATTATTAATGTTAGTATCTGCTTTAGCAGGAAAAGATTATATTATGAAAGCATACAATGAAGCAGTAGAACAAAGATATCGTTTCTTTAGTTTTGGAGATGCTATGTTTATCGAAGGGATTTAGGGACGTTCCTTGAATTCCCTCTTTCGAGGGAATTCGGGACACTCCTTAGAAGACCGCAAATATAAAAAATATGGATTTAAGGAGTGTCCCAAAATCCCTTTATAAAGGGATTTTAAGGAACGTCCCTAAATCCCCAGGAGGAAAGAATGAAACACGCAGTAACATATGAATTATTACACGAATGTAAACAATCTGGAGCAAGAAGGGGGGTAATACATACTCCGCATGGTGATATACAAACTCCAATATTTATGCCAGTAGGAACACAAGCAACAGTAAAATCAATGACGCCAGAAGAATTAAAAGAAGAAGTAAAAGCACAAATAATATTAGCAAATACATACCATTTATATTTAAGACCAGGACAAGACATAGTTAAAGAAGCAGGAGGACTTCATAAATTTATGAATTGGGACAGACCAATTTTAACAGATAGTGGAGGATTCCAAGTATTCAGTTTAGGAGATTTAAGAACAATTTCTGAAGAAGGAGTTTTATTTAAATCACACTTAGATGGAAGTAAACATGTATTTACACCTGAATCTGTAATGAAAACAGAAGAAGATTTGGGAGCAGACATAATAATGGCATTTGACGAATGTTGTCCATATCCATCAACATATGAATATACAAAAAATTCAATGGAGAGAACAACAAGATGGGCACAAAGATGTAAAGATGCACATGTGACTACAGACAAACAAGCATTATTTGGAATTATCCAAGGTGGATTTTATAAAGATTTAAGAGATAAGAGTTTAGAAGACCTAACAGCACTTGATTTACCTGGGTATGCAATAGGTGGAATAAGTGTTGGAGAGCCAAAAGATGAATTCTTAGATATACTTTATTATACAGCACCTAAAATGCCAAAAGATAAACCAAGATATTTAATGGGAGTTGGAACGCCAGATTATCTAATAGAAGCAGCAATAGCTGGTATAGATATGTGCGACTGTGTATTACCAACAAGAATTGCAAGAAATGGAACAGCTTTAACATCACATGGAAAAGTTGTTGTAAGAAATGCAACATATGAAAGAGACTGGGGACCATTAGATCCGGAGTGTGATTGCTATACTTGTAAGAATTACACAAGAGCATATATTAGACATTTAGTAAAAACAAATGAAATATTAGGAGTACGTTTATTATCAATTCATAATTTAAGATTCTTGACTAAATTGATGGAAAGAGTTAGAATAGAAATAGAGAATGATAATTTATTAACATTCAGAGATGAATTTTATAAAAAATATGGGTATATTCAATAATTTGAATATCTAATACTCAAGAAAAAAGGAAAATCAATGAGAAAATTTTTATATTTTCTAACTGGATTTGTCCCGTGAGAAAGGAATGATATTTGTAATGAATTTAATTGATGAAAGTGTGAACTATAAGAAAAAGGATAGCTCGAAAAAAGTAGCAAAAATAATACTGATATTAATAGCAGTTATTATAATTGCTATTATAAGTGTACTTGGTGTTCTTATGTACATAAAAAATGGAGAATTAAAATTATATATTGATGGAAATTCAAACGATAAGGTTAAGGATATGATGGTTGTGGAAGCAGATGGAACTGTTTATTTTCCAATAAAAGAAATTGCTTCTTATTTGGGGTATCAAAGTTATAATGGAGAATATACTGATAAATCTGAAGATGCAAGTAAATGCTATATTCAAAATGAAAACGAGATTGCAAACTTTGTATTAAATTCAAATAAAATATATAAATTAGTATTGGAAAATAGTGATGGAAATTATGATTATTACTATGCAAACAAACCAGTAAAAGCAATGAATGGAAAATTATATGTAACATCAGATGCTTTAGAAAATGCGTTTAATGTTTCATTTAAGTATGATACAGATAGTAATAGAGTATATATATACACAATGCCATATTTAATTCAAACATACTCTTCTAAAGTGTTAGACTATGGATATGATGCAATTAGCGATAATTTTGTAAATCAAAAGGCTGTTTTAAACAATATGTTAGTTGTTACAAAAGACCAAGGAAAAATATATGCCGTAATTGACACAAAAGGAAATGCAATAATAGAAGCAAAATATGATAATATTGAATATTTACAAAATACAGGAGATTTTCTTGTTACAAGCAATAATAAAGAAGGAATAATATCTTCAAAAAGAGAAACAAAAGTACAACTATTATATGATAGTTTGGAATTGGTAGATAGTGATTCTGGATTATATATTGCAGAAAAGGATAAAAAGTATGGTGTAATAGATTCAAAAGGAAATATCAAAATTTATATTGAGTATGATCAAATAGGAATTGACAATACACAATTTGAAAAGAATAACATAAAAAATAAATATTTATTAGATAATGGAATGATACCAGCTAGAAAAGATAAACTTTGGGGAGCTTTTGATAAGAATGGAAAAACATTATTAAATTTTGAATATGATAGTTTTGGATATATTGCAACAAGCAATAAGGAGGCAATAAACTTATTAATAATACCTGATTATAATTTGATGGTTGTATGCCAAAATAAAAAATATGCTTTAGTAAATTCAACAGGTGATATGGTAATTAGACCTGTATTAGATGATGCATATATGACAATTAGTTCAGGTAAAAAATATTATTATATGAATGCAAATGACAGAAAAATAAATATTGAGGAATTCTTGGATGAACAAAGTCCAAATATGAATAGTAGTTCAAGTAAAAGTTCTAGTGATTCAACAAATGAAAATAAACAATAATAAGTTATTGAAAATAAAAAGTAAATAAGAATATTTTTACAGTTAATTGAATATACATATATATAGTAGACTAAAGAAACAAGGAGAATGTGTATGTTTAATGTAACTGTATTAAAAGCAAGAGATATAGTAAAATATCTTGTAGGAGCTATGATAATAATTGTTATTATTACAGGTACTACAAGATTTTTTGCGTATAAAGAAAAAAATTCTGAAAAAGAAAATTTAAAAACAAATACAGATGTTGGAAACAGAATAGGAAATAAAATAGGAACGACGAGTATTAATAATATTTTAAAAATAAAAAGTGAGGAGTTAAAAAAATGTTTAAATAGAACAATTCCAGTAATGGCAAATTTAGAAAAAGATGAAAACCAAGTAAATACGAAAGATACTGAAAATAAAATTTTTGAAAGTTTTCTTGAAACTGAAATTAGTACTATAAAGGGAATGGAAGAAATAGAAAAAAAGAATAGTCAAATTGCTGATTCTAATGGAAACAATGATAAAAATAATACAAAAAATGAGAATAAAAATGATACTAAAAATGTTAACACAGATGATAGTCAAATGATTTTGGCAAGTAATGGTGGATTAAAAACAGAAGTAGTTACACCGAATCCAATAGCAGAAAATGCAAATGCACAATATGGAAATGTAAAAATAAAAAATCAAACAACATATAATTTGACAGAAGATATACTAAATCCAAATATAAAAATTGACAATAAAAATATATTGATATTTCATACACATAGTTGTGAAAGTTATACACCAAGTGAAAAATATCAATATTCACAAACAGGTAATTATAGAACAACAGATAAAAATTATTCTGTAATACGAGTAGGAAATGAGTTAGAAAATTATCTTAAACAGTATAATATAAATGTAATACATGATACTTCATATCATGATTATCCATCATATACTGGCTCATATACACGTTCATTGCAAACTGTAGAAAATATTTTAAAAACAAGTCAGTCGGATATTATAATTGATTTACATAGAGATGCAGTAGGTTCAAGACCTGATTATGCACCAACAGTTAAGATAGGTGACGATTATGCTGCTCAAATTATGTTTGTTATAGGCACGAACGAAGGAGGATTATGGCATCCGAATTGGCAACAGAATTTGAAGTTTGCTGTTAAGGTTCAGCAAAAGGCGGAAGAGATGTATCCGGGTTTGTTTAAACCGATTATGCTTACAAAGTCTAGATATAATCAACATACAGGTAAGTATGCTAATATTATGGAAATTGGTTCAACTGGGAATACGCTTGACCAGTGCTTGACTAGTATGAAATATTTGTCTGCAGTTATGAATGAGGTTTTGAAATAAAAATATATTATTGGATGCGATATACATAAAATTGACTGGAAATTACAAATATGATATAATAACTATGTAACTAATGTACAAGTATGTATAGGAGGATGTAGGATGCATATAGAAGAAATTATGGAAGACAAACAAGCGAGATATGACATCTTAATGACAATAGGTGCAGAAGACAGTTATTACAGGCACCTAGAAAAAGCAAATGAGCGGGCAATAAAGATAATCCATGATCAGATTGAAAAAAATCTGAAAGAGGAACGGATAGACTTTGATGAAACATTCAAAAAATGTTGTGGGTTATTTGGTGAAAACAATTTTCACAAACAATTTTGTGAGAAAGCAAAAGAAATCGTAACGGATGAAATAAAAAGTTACGGTTTGAAAATTTTATCTTGGGATGGAAATACAGCAGTCTTAAGATAAAAGACAAGAGGGATTTGTATATAAACATACAAATCTCTTCTTTTATTGTAAAAGCAATATAAAAAATAATTTATAAACTTTTTATAAAAAGTGTTGACAAAAAAATTTCATAAGCATATAATAGAATTACATATGAACAGTTATTCATATAATCAAATGAAAAGAAAGGTAGAAATATGGAAGAGAATTTTTTAGAATGCAATGTATTGCATGAAGAAACAGTAAAAAAAGTAAAACAAAAAATGCCAGAAGACGGCTTTATATATGACTTAGCGGAGTTATTTAAAGTATTTGCAGATTCAACAAGAATGAAAATAATATATGCTTTGCTAGAAGAAGAACTATGTGTGTGTGACATAGCAAATATTTGTGGAACAACACAATCAGCAATATCACATCAACTAAGATTACTAAAACAGTCAAAATTAGTAAAATTCAGAAGAGAAGGAAAAACAATATTTTACAGTTTAGACGATGAACACATCGAACAAATTGTAAAGAAAGGAAGTGAACACATTGAAGAGTTATAAATATACATTAGAAGGATTAGATTGCGCAGCGTGTGCAAAAAAAGTAGAAGACGAAATAGCAAAAACAGAAGGATATGAAGATGTAGTTGTTAATTTTTCAACACTAAAATTAACATTTAAAACAGACAAACCAAGTCCAAAAAAGGAGATAACAAAAATAGTTCAAAAATTAGAACCAGATGTTGAAGTACTTGAAGATGGTGAAGAAAATAAAGATAAAGAAGAACATAATGGAAATGATTTTGCAAGAATAATTATAGGAATTGCAATATATTTAATTGCTGTAATTGGAAATTTTAGTGCAATTGTTACAAATGTTTTAACAATAATAGCATTTGCTATATTGCTATATAAAACAGCAAAAAAAGGATTTAAACAATTATTCAAAAATAAAGTATTAGACGAAAATATGCTAATTGTAGTATCAGCAATTGGAGCATATTTAGTTGGAAAAAATTCAGAAGGACTAATGGTAATTACACTATATGAAATAGGAAAAATCTTAGAATCAAAAGCTGTTAATAAAACAAGAAAATCAATATCAGATTTAATGAATATAAAACCAGAATATGCAAACTTGAAACAAGGTGAAGAATGGGAACAAGTAACACCAGACAAAGTAAAAATTGGTAATGTTATTCTTGTAAAAACAGGAGAAAAAATACCACTAGATGGTATTGTAATAAAAGGAAATGCTCAAATTGACAATTCAGCATTAACAGGTGAAAGTGAACCTTTAGAAGTAGCAGAAAATAGCAAAGTTCTATCAGGAAGTATAAACACAAATGGATTAATAGAAGTAAAAGTTGAGCAAACATATGAAAACAGTACAGTAAGTCAAATATTAAACTTAGTTGAAAATGCAACAGACAAAAAAGCAAAAACAGAGACATTTGTATCAAAAGCAGCAAAAATTTATACACCGGTTGTAATGGGGCTTGCATTATTAGTAGCAATATTCATGCCACTAATTATAGAAGGAGTTACTTACAAAGAAAGTATTTATAAAGCACTAATATTCTTAGTAATTTCATGCCCATGCTCAATAGCAATATCAGTTCCATTAAGTTATTTTTCAGGAATAGGTAAGGCATCTAAAAAAGGAATATTGATTAAAGGTAGTGACTATTTAGATGGAATAAAAGATATCAAAGAAATTATATTTGATAAAACAGGAACAATTACAACAGGAAATTTTGCAGTATCAGAAATACAAGCAATTGATGCAAACTACACAAAACAAGATGTTCTAAAATATTTTGCAATGGGCGAAAAAAATTCAAATCATCCAATAGCAAAATCAATATTAAAAAAATATGAAGAAACACAAAAAGAAATAGAGAATGTTGAGAATTTTGAAGAGGTTTCAGGAAAAGGCCTTCAATATCAATATGAAGGAAAAACAATAAAAATAGGAAATGCAGAATTTACAAATGCAGATAAAGAAAATATTGTTGGAACGGTTTTATACCTAAATATAGACGGAAATGTTGTTGGAAAAATAGTCCTAACAGATGAAATAAAACCATCAACAAAAGAGACAATGGAAAAACTTCATAAATTAGGGATAAACACAAAAATGTTTACAGGTGACAAAAAAGAAATCGCAGAAAAAATTGCAAAAGAAGTTGGCATAAAAGCAGTAAAATCAGAAATGTTACCACAAGATAAATACAATGAATTAGATACAATAATTGCAAAAAGAGATGAACATCAAAAAGTTGCATTTGTTGGTGATGGAATAAATGATAGCCCAGTACTAGCAAGAGCTGATGTTGGAATTTCAATGGGAGGAATTGGTTCAAGTTCTGCAATAGAGGCATCTGATGTTGTAATAATGACAGATGAACTTTCTAAAATTGTTGATGCAATTGAAGTTTCTAAAAAGACAAATAGAATTATTAAACAAAATTTAATTTTCTCAATTGGCGTTAAAATATTGACTTTAGTTTTAAGTTTATTAGGAGTTGCCGATATGTGGCAAGCAGTTTTTGCTGATGTTGGTGTTACTTTGATTACAATATTTAATACACTTAGAATTTTAAAATAAAAATTATAATTAGTTGATTCATGGTGGAATTAATAGAAAATTGGTAAAATAATAGTGCATAGGGAGAAAATATTTTTCGTATTTTCTCTTTATGCATATTTTATGAAAAAATATTAAACTAATATTTAAACCTCTTCAATTCTCTTTTTAAAATCTAAGTTAGAAAGAGAAAACTTTTTATATCCAAGTGTGTAAATATTTGTTGCCAAAATATCTTTTTTGAGCATTGTATTTAAATTCGAATCAGTATTAGTATCAATAAATTTTTTAACAGAAGTAATTAAAGGCAAAGATGAATTTTTAGAAGCAATTTCTGAAACTAATTTTTTTCCGTTTTCAGTAAAGCCAAGTATTCTAATATAAGGAGTATCGATTTTTTTAGAGAGTTTAATATCTTCTTTTGAGATATCAAGTAAAACATATAAAAGAATACGTTGTAATCTAGTAAGTGTATAACGTTTTGATTTTGTAATATCCAAAAATTCTTTTATATTATTACAAGAATTAGCAGCTTTTTTTATTGAAAATTCTAATCCCTCACTAACATCAGGAATGTTAGCTATTCGTTCAATACTCATTTTTCTTAAATTATAAATAATTTCCTTTTCAAAAATATTTATTTCAGGAACTATAGAACCATTTTGTAAATTATCGGCTAAAATTGAATATGTACATTCAGGCGTAAGTTTTTTTATTGTATTATAATCATTATTTTTTATTAGTTCTCTTATTGCGGTTGCACTGCCAAAATTATTGGAAAAATTTTTACTATTGTATTCTGCATTGATTCTTTTAATACATAATGGTTTTATGGTACTATTGTATTTTTTTAAGGCTTTTAAATATTCAATACCTAAAATATTATTAGGTGATGATAAAATATTTTTAAAATATAATTTATTGTCTAAATTTGATGTATATTCTAATAATGCTTTTTCACGTGCTTTTGGAAATGATAAACCTTTATCAAGTTCTGTGGATAATATATTTTTGTATTCTGGAGGTTCTGTACGTAAAATGTCTGCAATTGTACGTAAAGAGTTGATATCAGTTGTTTCTGCTCCAAATGATAAATAATCTATAATACCTAATGAATTTAAAATTTTAATTGCTCCATCAGCAAAATTCTCAGCACTAGAAATTGAGTATAAAACAGGTAATTCTATAACTAAGTCAATTCCGTTGTTTAAAGCCATTTTGGCTTTTGACCATTTATCAACAATTGAAGTTGAACCTCTTTGTGTAAAATTTCCACTTATAATGGCTACAGTATAATCTGCGTTAATCAAACTTTGAGATGTTTGCAAATGGTGTAAATGACCATTATGAAATGGATTGTATTCTGCAATAATTCCTAAAACTTTACTCAATTTGTGCACCTTCTTTCAAAAAATATTAAAACCCTTGTTATTTTTAAACTATATTGATATAATAACATAAATTATAAAAAATTACAATAAAAGTCAGTACAGAAGAGTTGGAAAGGATGATAATATTGGAAAGAACAAATGATATTGAAGAATTAAAAGAAATTGCAAAAAATATTAGAAAAGGAATTATAGAAGCGGTATATAATGGACAATCTGGACATCCTGGTGGTTCGCTTTCAATTGCAGATATAATGACAGTTTTGTATTTTTATGAAATGAATATAGATCCTAATATGCCAAAAAAAGAAGATAGAGATAGACTTGTGCTATCTAAAGGACATTGTGCACCAGCATTATATTCTACATTGGCACATAGAGGATATTTTGATGTTGAGGAATTAAAAAAATTAAGAAAAATTGATAGTAGATTACAAGGACATCCAGATATGAATAAAGTTCCAGGTGTTGATATGACAACAGGTTCTTTAGGTCAAGGACTATCTGCTGCAAATGGTATGGCAATTGCTGGAAAATTGGATAAGAAAAATTATAGAGTTTATTGCATAATGGGAGATGGAGAAATAGAAGAAGGTCAAGTTTGGGAGGCTGCTATGTCTTCTAATAAATATAAATTAGATAATTTATGTGTTATAGTTGATAATAATAATCTTCAAATTGATGGTACAATTGAAAAGGTTATGAGTTCTTATCCTATTGATGAAAAGTTTAAAAGTTTTGGTTTCCAGGTTATTAATATTGATGGTCACAATATACAAGAAATTATTGATGCTTTTGATGTTGCAAAAAATGTTAAAGATAGACCGGTTTGTATAATTGCTAAAACTATAAAAGGAAAGGGTGTCTCTTTTATGGAAAATAAAGCAGAATGGCATGGAAAGGCGCCAAATGAAGAACAATATAAAATAGCTATGGAAGACTTAAAATAAATATTTTGTTAGAATTTTTTGAATGGTATAAAAAATATAACAAAAGTTTAAAATATACTTGAAAATCCGAAAGAATTGAGATAGAATTGAATTGCCAAAAAAAATATGGTAATACTAAGAGAAAAAGCAAAGGAAAACCAATGCTAAATTAAAGGAGGAATTTTATTATGTCAGTAAAAGTAGCCATTAATGGATTTGGACGTATAGGACGTCTAGCATTTAGACAAATGTTTGGAGCAGAAGGATATGAAATCGTTGCAATAAACGACTTAACAAGTCCTAAAATGTTAGCTCATTTATTAAAATATGATTCAGCACAAGGAAGATATGAAAAGGCTGAAACAGTAGAAGCAGGAGAAGACTCAATAACAGTAGATGGAAAAACAATAAAAATATATTCAGAAAAAGACGCAGCAAATCTACCATGGGGAGAAATAGGAGTAGATGTAGTACTAGAATGTACAGGATTCTACACATCTAAAGATAAAGCACAAGCACATATCGATGCAGGAGCTAAAAAAGTAGTTATTTCAGCACCAGCTGGAAAAGACTTGCCAACAGTAGTTTATGGTGTAAACGAAAAAATATTAACACCAGAAGATAAAATAATATCAGCCGCATCATGTACAACAAACTGCTTAGCACCAATGGCTAAAGCATTAAATGATTATGCACCAATTCAATCAGGAATAATGACAACAGTTCATGCTTACACAGGAGACCAAATGGTATTAGATGGACCACACAGAAAAGGTGATTTAAGAAGAGCTAGAGCAGCAGCTGTTAACATTGTACCAAATACAACAGGAGCAGCAAAAGCAATTGGATTAGTTATACCAGAATTAAATGGAAAATTAATTGGTTCTGCTCAAAGAGTTCCAGTACCTACAGGTTCAACAACAATATTAGTTGCAGTTGTTAAAGGAGAAAACATAACAGAAGAGTCAATAAATGCAGCAATGAAAGCTCAAAGTAGTGAATCATTTGGATATACAGATGAATACTTAGTATCTTCTGATGTTATAGGAATGAGATATGGTTCATTATTTGATTCAACTCAAACTATGGTAACAGAAATCGGAGACGGTTTATATCAAGTTCAAGTTGTTTCTTGGTATGATAATGAAAATTCTTATACTAGTCAAATGGTTAGAACAATTAAATATTTTGCAGAATTAGGATAAAAATTTAATGAAAATTAGGAAAGCCAAAAGACTTTCCTAATTTTCATTTATTGTCGAATTTTGCGGTCGATTTTTAAGATTTTTTTTGAAAAAATATTTACAAATTATGTATATTGTGATATACATAATTTGGCTATATAGAATATAGTTTTTTAATTCAAATTTTTTATATTAATTTTTAATCGAATAGATTCCCATATATTAAAATTAATTTTACACATAATAGTGAACTGAAATTTTTTATAAAACTTTTTAATAAATGTTGACATTTTAGTTCTATAATATTATAATAATTTTACAATACGATTTTTGAATATTAAAGATATTTTATTTTGAAAATATATATTACTATATAGCAGAATTTTTGCAGAGAGGAGGAGTGTGAATGGAAGAAAAAATCTTAAATGAGCTTGCTAATATTAATGGACAACTTCAAACGATGAATCAAAGATTTGATAAAGTGGATGAAAGGTTTGATGGAATAGATCAAAGACTAGACGGAATGGACCAAAGATTTGATGGAATAGATCAAAGACTAGACGGAATGGATCAAAGATTTGATGGAATAGATCAAAGACTAGACGGAATGGACCAAAGATTTGATGGAATAGATCAAAGACTAGATGGAATGGACCAAAGGTTTGATGGAATAGATCAAAGACTAGATGGAATGGACCAAAGGTTTGATGGAATAGATCAAAGATTTGAGGAAGTTGACAAAAGCCTTGAAAACATGAATCAAAAAATTGATGACACAAAAGATGAAATTGTAACAACACTAAGAAAAGAATTAGATGACAGATTAACAATTACAGAAAAGAAAATATGTGATGATGTATCTGATAATATTAAATCATTATGTGATTCTATTACAAGACTTGAAAATAAAAAACATAATGAAATAATAGCTTTATTAAAAATACATGAAAGTAGGGAAGCACGAAGAATGGAAATAATCAAGCAAGCATTTGCGGGCTAAATTAATTTTTTAAAAGTATTGCAAACAAAGCAATACTTTTAAAACAGGATATATTTTAACTAATAAATAAATGTATACATCAATGGCTTGAATATAAAAATTATAAAATTAAATATAAAATAAAAGAGGGGAGGAATAAAGATGAAAGAAGTAATAACAATAGAAGAATTTTTAGAAAGAATAAAAAAGTATTATAATGAGGAAATATATATAGAACTTGAAGGAGACATTAGGGGAGAAATAAAAACGAAATTAAATGAGGTTAAAATATATAGAAATGTTATACAAATAATATATGATAGAAGCAAAGGGAATTTTTTTGGAGAAAAATTAGAAATAAATATTTATAAAATAGAAAAAATCGAATCTGATGAAGATACAGAATTTTATATTTACTTGAAAGGGGGACAAAAAATTATAGTTTTTACAGATACTGATGTTTGGGGAAATTATATTATATCTAATTTCATAAATTGTGCAAAGCATGCATTTGCGTATTAGAAAATAAAATATTATAGTAACGTGAACTGTAACTGAATTGTAACAAATTTCCAAAAATTTCTTTAAACCCCTTGATAAATCTCCCAAAATATAGTATACTATTCAAGGTAAACCTTTTACTTAGCTTTTAAAGCAAAGCACCAACGCTAAAAGCTCAGTTAAAGGCGATAAGAAAGAAAAACAGGAGGTGTAAAGAAATGACAAAGGAAAGAAAACAAGAAATCATTAACACATATAAAAGAGAAGAAAAAGACACTGGTTCACCAGAAGTACAAATCGCTCTTTTAACAGAAAGAATTAATGAATTAACAGAACACTTAAAAGTACATGTTAAAGATAACCACTCAAGAAGAGGATTATTAAAAATGGTTGGTAAAAGAAGAAATTTACTAAACTACCTAGCAAAAAAAGATGTACAAAGATACAGAGACATCGTTGAAAAATTAGGATTAAGAAAATAATTTCATAAAAGGGCCTATGCAAAACAAAAGATTTAGCATAGGCTTTTTGTGGAAAATTAAATGAGCCCCAAATTTAGGTAAGTAGCTTGTATAATGTACTGGACAAGCTTAGAAAGAAAAAATAAAATCCAGAATATTATAGAGGTTACAATCTAAATGCGGCTCAATCCCTAAAAGGAGGAAAATATAATGTTTGAATTTATAAAAAAATGGTGCAAAAAAGAAGAAAAAGGAGAGAAAAATAGTATGTTTAAAGTATACGAAACAGAATTAGCAGGAAGAAAACTAACAATAGAAACAGGAAAATTTGCAGGACTAGCAAATGGAAGTGTAACAGTAAGATATGGAGACACAGTTGTAATGGTAAATGTTACAGCATCAAAAGAACCAAGAGATGGAATAGACTTTTTCCCACTATCAGTAGACTATGAAGAAAAATTATATTCAGTTGGAAAAATACCAGGATCATACCAAAAAAGAGAAGGAAAACCAAGTGACAAAGCAATATTAACATCAAGAGCAATAGACAGACCACTAAGACCACTATTCCCAAAAGACTTCAGAAACGATGTAGTTGTTGTTGCAACAGTTCTTTCAGTAGAACAAGACAACTCACCAGAAGTAGCTGCAATGATAGGTGCATCAGCAGCACTATCAATTTCAGATATCCCATTTGGTGGACCAACAGCAGCAGTAAATGTTGGATTAGTTGATGGTAAAATAGTTATAAACCCAACAGAAGAACAAAGAAAAGTATCTGACTTAACATTAACAGTAGCAGGAACTGAAGAAAAAATAGCTATGATAGAAGCAGGAGCAAACGAAGTTCCAGATGATGTTATGTTAGAAGCAATTAAAGAAGGTCATAAAGAAATTAAAAAGATTTGTAAATTCATTGAAAAAATGAAAGAAGAAATTGGAAAACCAAAATTTGAATACAAATCATTTGCAGTTGACCATGATGTATATGAATTTATAGAAGCAAACTTTGCAGAAGATGTAAAACAAGCACTTCAAGAAGCAGACAAAGAAACAAGAGACAACAATGTAGCAACAGTATCTGACAAAATTGCAACAGCATATGCTGAAAAATTTGGAGAAGAAGCTGCAGAAGAACACAAAGCTGACATTGGAGAAGCAATTTACAAATTAGAGAAAAAGACAGTAAGAGATATGATATTCTATGAACATAAAAGAGTTGATGGTAGAGCAATAGACGAAATCAGACCATTATCATGTGAAATAGATTTATTACCTCGTGTACACGGAAGTGCATTATTTACAAGAGGTCAAACACAAGTACTTTCAGTTACAACATTAGGAATGATAAGCGAAGAACAAACATTAGATGGAATTGATACAGAAGAATCAAAAAGATATATGCATCAATATAACTTCCCAAGCTACAGCGTAGGTGAAGCAAGACCACCAAGAGGACCAGGAAGAAGAGAAATAGGACATGGAGCATTAGCAGAAAAAGCATTAGTTCCAGTACTACCTTCAAAAGAAGAATTCCCATATGCAATAAGAGTCGTATCAGAGGTATTATCATCAAATGGTTCAACATCACAAGCAAGTATATGTGGAAGTACATTATCATTAATGGCAGCAGGTGTACCAATTAAGAGACCAGTTGCAGGTATATCAACAGGACTTGTAACAAATCCTAATGACGAAAATGACTATGTAATGTTAACAGATATTCAAGGACTAGAAGATTTCTTTGGAGATATGGACTTTAAAGTTGGTGGAACAGAAAAAGGTATAACAGCAATCCAAGTTGACATTAAAGTTGACGGATTATCATACAAAATTATTGAAGAAGCATTTGCTAGAACAAGAGCCGCTAGAAAACATATCTTAGAAGATGTAATGGCACCAGTAATTTCAGAACCAAGAAAAGAAATATCAAAATATGCACCAAGAATAGTATCAACAAAAATAAAAGTTGAAAAAATCAAAGATGTAATCGGAAAAGGTGGAGAAACTATAAACAAAATAATTGATGCAACAGGTGTAAAAATAGACATCGAAGAAGATGGACAAGTAATGATTTATTCAAATGATTCTGAAAAAGCAAATGAAGCATTAGATATGATAGAAGACATTGTTAGAGATGTAGAAGTTGGTGGAATTTATCTTGGAACAGTTACAAGAATAATGAACTTTGGAGCATTTGTTGATTTAGGCGTTGCAGGAAAAGAAGGATTATTACATATTTCTAAAATTTCTAAAGATAGAATTAAGAAAGTAGAAGATGTTCTTCATGTTGGAGATAAAGTAACTGTAAAAGTAACAGATATTGATGACCAAGGAAGAGTAAATTTAACAGCAATTTTATCTAATGATAAAGAAGAAAAAGTTGAAGAATAATAAATATAAATGGAGATGAGAATTTAATTCTTGTCTCTTTTTGCATACTAAGGATAAATCTTTTTTGTTATAATGTTATAAGTTACGGTTTAGAAACCTATAAACAATAATTTTACGGGCTGTGAAATGTGTCTCAGTTACAATTCTAGCCTTTAAAATATTAAAAATGCTCTTGACTTAAGTTGAAAAAAATGGTATAAATATTAATGTAATTTATGTGGCCCCTTGGTCAAGCGGTTAAGACGCCACCCTCTCAAGGTGGAATCATGGGTTCGATTCCCGTAGGGGTCACCAAATTAATAAAATACTAGAGTATCAATGATTATATTAAATAATCTTGATACTCTAATTTTAAGTTTAACACTATTTTAACACTTTAGTTTTCTTATAAGAGGTTATTTATTCTATTAACAGCATCAATTTTTGTTTTAGGCAATACATGTAAATATATTTGTGTAATAGTAATGTCTGAATGTCCCATTAAGTCTTGTACTGTTTTTAAATCTACACCATGAGATAAAAGCATAGTTGCGTAAGTATGTCTTAAGCTATGAAATTTTTTATAGGGTATTTCACTATTGCTTAATACTTTTTTCCAGTTTCCAAATAAAGTTTTAGCAGAAATAGGTTCTCCATTCTCACTAAAAACAAATTCTGATTCTTTTTTCATATTAGATAACATATTTACTAGTCTATCAGGTAAATCTACTCTACGAATTGAATTTTTCGTTTTAGGAGTATTGTATATAGTTTCTAATTGTTTATTTCCTTTATCATCAAAAACATAAACTTTTTTGACAGTTTCTTTTACTTCTAAATATTTTTCATTAAGATTAACATTTTCCCATTTTAATGCGAGTAATTCACCTTGTCTTAAACCAGTTCCAAGAGCCGTTAAAATTAAGTTTTCAAATTTATGACCTGAAAATGCTTTTTTTAATTGTTTTATTTCATCTTCGCCAAAATATTCTATTTCAGGTTTAATACTTTCTTTAATACTTTTATTTGGAATAGTTATATTGTTACAAGGATTTTTTAATATAAATCCTTCACGCTCTGCATATGAGAAAAATTGCTTTAATAATTTATTTAATTTTTTTATTTGTGAATATGTTTTACTTTTGCCAAGTTTATTGTAATATTCCTGTATTTGAATTGATTTTGTATTATATACTTTTAAACCAGATATATCAGTATCTTTAATATAATTTCTGTAAGTTCCTTCATACGATTGAAAAGATGATGGTTTTACTTCATTTTTCTTAATTTGAAATAGCCATTTATAAATTAATTCATCAATAGTTACATTTTCAAAATCTAAAGACATTCCATTTTTAATTTTATTTATATATTCTGTAGCTTTTTCTTCAGCTTCTTTTTTTCCTGTTCCATAGAACTGTTTTCTTATAGGTGTTCCATCAGCTTTGTGACCTATTGTTTTGGTTACTCTAAAATATTCTTTTCCATTAGATTCAAAATTTGTTCTTTTTGCCATTAATATTCTCCTTTTTTATAACATTTGCTTTTATTTTTACATTATATTTTGCTTCAAGTATTTCCATCATTGCTTTATTAATCTTCTCATAATCCATATAATTTCCTCCTTACAAAATAAGATAAGTATTTCTACTTATCTTTAGTTTAAAATTTTCCAAATTTACCTATTGCTTTTCCTATGATTTTAAAATTAGTATCTTTTAAATTAATATATATTGGTTCCATAGGAAATGTAGACATAGGTTCAAGTGCGATTGTACTTTCATTAATATGTTTATATCTTTTTAGGGTTGCTTCATCATCTCCATTAACAATAGCTACAATTATATCACCATCATCAGCATAATCTTGTTTATGAATTAAAGCATAATCACCATTATGAATTTTTAAATTCATACTTTCTCCAGATACTTTCAAATAAAAATAGTCATCAGGTGTTGTCATACCATATATATTAGGATCTACTGGTAAATAACCTTCTAAATATTCTTCTGCTAATATTGGTTGTCCTGCTGCTATTTTGCCTAGGACAGGAATGTTAAATAAATAATTATTCTTTATGTTATTAGAAACATTAGAAGAAGTGGTATTATATCTTAAATGACCTATAGTATCAAGAGAATTTTTCATTTCAATACCATATTGAATAAATATTTTGAGTTTTTGACTAATTTTTGCTATTGATTTTTCATTTAAATAATCCATATTATCAAAATAGGAATTTATTTTATTATCAAACTCAATTGTTGAAATATTTTTAAAATCTGAAAAATGAATAATAGTTGTTAAGTCCTCAAAAACATTTTCTTCTTCTTTAGATAATTTTACAGCAGATAGTTTATCTAAATAGGATTCTTCTAGAATTTTTAAATTATCTTCTAATTCATATATTTGCTTATAATAGTTACTTGAAACATAACCACATATTTGCATTAATTCATCATAAGACACAATATTATTAGAAGCGTCAGCTAATTTTTCAAGTATTTTAGGTTTTGGTGGTTCATCTAATTTCATATTCATATATTGTGATAGATAAGTTCTATTTATTTCGGATTTTTTAGAAAAATCTCTTTGACTAATATAAGTTTCATTTATATTTTTTAAAATTTGTGCAAATTTATTTTTATCAAACATAAAAAAGACCTCCAAATATAGTATATATCAATGGTTAAAAAAAGTCAACAAAAAAAGTTAAAAAAAATTTACCAAAAGTATTGACATACAATTTTAAATTTTATATAATGCAAATGGTTAGAAAAAATTAACCAAGAAAAGAGGTGGAAATATGGAAATTAATATGAAATCATTTACCACATTATTAAAAGAAAAATTTAATGGAAATCAAACAGAAATGGCTAAAAATATAGGCATCAGCAAATATCAATTAAATATTATTTTAAAGAGTAATGGAAAAAATGCTGGAAAAAAAGTAATAGGTGGTATTATAAAATTTTGTATTGCTAATAATTATAATTTTATGGACTATATTTTTTTAACATAGAAAGTTAAAAAAAATTAACCAATAATGGAGGTGATTATAATGAATATACCTAAATATGTTTCTGCAGAAGAATATTCAAGGCAAAGTGGAATAGGAGTCGAAGAAGTTAAAAGATTGTGTAAAACTAACCAATTAAAACATTTTATGACAGAAGGTGGGTACTACAAAATAGCAACTGAGAGTGATTCTGTTCCAAAAGAACTATTTGAAGAAGAAAAGAAGAAAAGAATTGAAGCAGAAACAACATTACAATTATTACAAAAGATTTTATTAGAAAGGAAGTGATAAATATGTTTAGTGTAGCATTAGCAATATTTTGTGTACTATCAATTGAACTAGCATTAGAAAAAGATAAGAAAAATGGTAGATAGAAAGGAGAAAAATAATATGCAAGATTTATATAGAATAATGCAAATATTTAATATTCAAGATTATTCAAAAGAATTGTTATTTAATTCAGAAAATGAACGACAAGAAAGAAGTGCAAGAAGTCTTTTAGAAAGAACTAATACTGAATTAAAAATGCTATACATCCCAACACCAATTGAAAATGTATAGCAAATAAGAATTTAGATAAATCCATCTTACTGTTATTATACAGCAAAATGGTAGAAAGGTCAAGAAATGAGTAGATTATATGAATTAAAAGAAAATTATAAGCAAATAGCAAGTATGCTGTATGAAGAAGAAATTGATGAACAATGTATATTAGATACATTAGAAAGCATCGAAGGAGAAATAGAAGAAAAAGCAGATAATTATGCAGTAATAATTAAAGAACTTTTAGGAGATGCAGAAATTTGTAAACAGGAAAAATTAAGATTAGAAGCAAGGCAAAAAAGCTTTGAAAATAGAGCAAAGTTACTAAAAGATAAATTGCAAGAAGTTATGATAGAAACAGGAAAAACAAAATTTAAAACAGCCAAATTTAGTTTTGGAATACAAAAAAATGGTGGACTAGCACCATTATGGGTGGATGAAGATTATAGTAATATACCTCAAAAATACTTAAAAGTAGAACCTGATAATATAAAAATAAGACAAGCACTAGACACAGGTGAAAATATAATGTTTGCACATTATGAAGAGAGAGGTGAATCATTACGAATAAGATAGACAAAATAAGAAAAATTTATCAAAAAAATGGTATACAAGTAGATGATGATTATATTGAATATAAAATGAAAGACAAGAAAAAAGTAAGAGATTTTATGAGACTTTATAAACAAGAAGAAATAGATTCAATGAATTATATTTTTGGCAAACCAGAAAGCAATAATAAGTTTACTAAATTCGAATTGAAAGCAATATCAAAAATAGATTTATTTGATAGAAAAGTTGTAAACGTATGTAAATATATATGGGAAAATCGAAATGATGATGAAAAGTTAGAAGAGATATTAAAAATGTTAAAGGAGGAAAA
>CAKPJK010000022.1 GCA_934162615.1 uncultured Clostridia bacterium | reverse complement strand
AAAAATGCAGACGGATATAAAACATTAAGTACAAAATATGTAACAGTATATCCATGGGATGTAAGTAGTGATGGTGAGAATAATAATTATACCGTATATAAAAATTTTAAATACGGATATGGAGATGCAATATTAGAAACGTCATCATCTGGAACTGACTATAATGGCTGGAATACAGACTACTCTTCCTTTGCTAGTCTTGGCGTTCCATTCTTTTCTCGTGGGGGCAGTTGCTACGATAGTTCTTACGCGGGTGTGTTTGCGTTCGCTTTTAGTGATGGCGCTCCTTGGTGCGGTCATGGTTTTCGTTCAGTGTTGGTTGCTCAGTAATATTTTGAGTCATTGTTAAGAAAAAGTTAGAATTGAAAATAAAAGAAATGGAGAATTGAGTATGAAAAAGTATAAAAATTAAAAAGCTATAACACTTGTAGCGTTGGTAATAACATTAAGCTCAAATGTCCAACTTGACCCAACAAAAACAGGAGATGGAAGTTCAGCAGGGCAAGCATATGAAATAAAATAAAAAATCTAAATAGAAAAGTCAAAAAATGTCGAAAATTGCGATGAAAAGTACAACAAAATGTACAAAAAACATTGCAAATCTCGACATTTTATGATATTATAAATCCACTTTTAAATTATAAAATTTTAAAATTCAAGAAAAGATTTAAATTCAAAAATCAAAAAGTCCAAATCCGGACAAAAAATCATAAAAAATTTAAGTAAAAAAATCCAATTCAGGGATAAAATACTAATAAAAAATAGGAAGTGATAGGAAATAAAAAAACATATTTACTTTGAGATAAATGTTGACAAAAACTAAAAGGCAGATTATAATAAAGGAGAAGATGTCATATGGTAATATTTACATACAAAGATTATCTAAAACAAAAAGAATATGAAAATGTCGATTTAGACCTATTGACCAAGATTGAAAAATCAAAAACGGATGAAATATATAAAACTCATTCGTGTGTAATGGATGACAAAGAAGAATATATTTTAAGTTCAAGCAAAGCTACAAAAGAAGTCATTAAACAAAATAATGGAAGTAACAAAGTAAACCATGAACACGACAAAATATTTAGAACAGTGTTAAGTAAAAAAACAGATATGGCAAAATTTTTAAACAAATTTTTAAACTTAAAAATAAAAGCAGAAGAACTAGAAAAATATAACAATAGTTATATAAATCAAAGATTTAAAAACCGAGAAGCAGATGTAGTCTATAGAATAAAAAATCAAAATATATTTTTATTAATAGAACATCAAACAAAGATTGACAAGAAAATGCCAATCAGGTTATTAGAATATAGTACAGAAATTATGGAAAGTGCTATAGAAGACAAAAAATACAAAACAGAACCAATGGTAATACCAATAGTATTATATACAGGAAAAACAAAATGGAATATTAATAAAGATACAAAAGATAGTCAACAATTATTTGAAGAAATCCAAATAATTGATGGAAAGTTTAATTGATATTAATAATTTTAGCGAAGAAGAATTGCTAGAAGATGACATATTTATAACCAAAATGATGTTAGTAGAAAAATGCAAAGATACAGAAAAAATAGCAGAAGCACTTTATAAAATTACAAAAATAATAAAAGACGAAGAAAAAACAACATTCAGGAGAATTATAAAAGAAATATGGGCAGAAAAAATAGGCACAGAAAATACAAATAAAATATTAAAAAAATTGGATGAAGGAGATGGTAGTATGCTAGCGGTAATTGAAATGATAAGAGAGGAAAACCAAAGGTACATTAATATTGGAAGAAAAGAAGGAAAAATACAACAACTCAAAGAAATAGTACAGAAAATGTTAAATAAAAAAATGACAGAAGACGTAATTCAAGAAGTAACAGGACTAAAAAAAGAAGAAATAGACAAAATAAAACAAGAATCACAAAGATAACAAAGAGGCTCTAATAAAAGGTTCAAAAAATGAACAGTAGTTAACAAGAGTCTCTCTAATTTTTGAAAATTGGTTGACAAATTCTTCTAATAATATATAATAAAATAGGATAAAATAATACCAAGGAGGAAATCTTATGGCAGAAAATTTAGAAGAAGAAAAAATACAAAAGATGATAGACGAATTAGTTTCAAAAGCAAAAAAAGCATCAGAAGAATACTTAAAACTAGATCAAGAACAAGTAAATAATATTGTAAAAGCAATGTCAATGGCAGGACTAGAACATCATATGGAACTAGCAAAAATGGCAGTAGAAGAAACAGGCAGAGGAATATATGAAGACAAAATAACAAAGAACATGTTTGCAACAGAATATATATACCACAGTATCAAAAACGAAAAAACTGTTGGAGTAATAAATGAAAATGACGAAGAAGGATATCTAGAAATAGCAGAACCAGTGGGAATAATTGCAGGAGTAACACCAGTAACAAACCCGACATCAACAACAATGTTCAAATCAATAATATCTGCAAAAACTAGAAATGTAATAATATTTGGATTCCATCCATCTGCACAAAAATGCAGTTCAGAAGCAGCAAGAATTTTAAGAGATGCGGCAGTTCAAGCAGGAGCACCAGAAAACTGCATATTATGGATAGAAGAACCATCAATAACAGCAACAAGATTATTAATGAACCACCCAGATGTAAACTTAATATTAGCAACAGGTGGAACAGGAATGGTACGTTCAGCATATTCATGTGGAAAACCAGCACTAGGAGTAGGACCAGGGAATGTGCCATGTTATATAGACAAAACTGCAAAATTAAAAACAGCAGTAAATGATTTAGTACTATCAAAATCATTTGACAATGGAATGATATGTGCATCAGAACAAGCAGTTTTAGTTGATAAAGACATATATCAAGAATTTGAAAAATTAATGAGAGAATCTGGATGCTATTTTGTAAACCCAGAAGAAAAACAAAAATTACAAAACTCAATGTTTGAATACACAGAAGAATATGGATACAAACTAAAATCACACGTGCCAGGTCAATCTCCATATACAATTGCAAAAGAAGCGGGATTTGAAGTACCAGAAGACACAAAAGTAATAGTTGTATATGAAGAAGGAATTGGTAGAGAATATCCATTTTCAAAAGAAAAACTAAGTCCAGTTTTAACATATTACATTGTTGAAAATGAAGAAGAAGGAATTGCAAAAGCAGAAAGATTACTAGAATTTGGAGGACTTGGACATTCTGCAGCAATTCACAGTGAAAACCAAGACACGATTTTAAAATTTTCAGAAACTTTAAAAGCAGGAAGAATAATAGTAAACTCACCATCAACACATGGAGCAATAGGAGACATTTATAACACAAATATGCCATCACTTACATTAGGATGTGGCTCATTTGGAAAAAATTCAACAACAGCAAATGTATCATCAGTAAACTTAATAAATATTAAAAGAGTTGCGAAAAGGAGAGTTAATATGCAATGGTTTAAAGTTCCAGAAAAAATATATTTTGAAGCAGGTTCAATAGCATACTTAGAAAAGATGCCAGATATAGAAAGAGCCTTTATAGTAACAGACCAAGGAATGGTCAAATTAGGATATGTAGATAGAATCTTATATCATTTAAGAAAAAGACAAAAATATGTACATTCCGAGATATTTAGTGATGTAGAGCCAGACCCATCATTTGATACAATAAAAAAAGGTGTAGAGCAAATGAATAGTTTTAAACCGGATGTAATAATTGCAATTGGTGGAGGAAGTCCAATGGATGCAGCAAAAGGAATGTGGCTATTTTACGAACATCCAGAGGCTGATATTGAAGGACTAAAATTAAAATTTATGGACATTAGAAAACGTACTTACAAATTCCCTAAATTAGGGAAAAAAGCAAAAATGGTAGCAATACCAACAACATCAGGAACAGGTTCAGAAGTAACATCATTTGCAGTAATTACAGATAAAGAAAAAGACAGAAAATATCCACTTGCAGATTATGAATTAACACCAGATGTTGCAATAGTAGACCCTGACCTAGTTATGAGTCTTCCAAAATCTGTAACAGCAGATACTGGAATGGATGTACTAACACACGCATTAGAAGCATATGTATCAAATATGGCATCAGACTACACAGACGGTTTAGCAGAAAAAGCAGTTGAATTAGTAATGAATTATTTGGAAAAGGCATATAATGATGGAAGTGATAAACTAGCAAGAGAAAAAATGCATAATGCAAGTACAATTGCAGGAATGGCATTTACAAATGCATTTTTAGGAGTAAGCCACTCAATTGCACACAAAATAGGTGCAGAATTCCATTTACCACATGGTAGAATAAATGCAATATTATTACCATATGTTGTAAAATACAATGGAAGTAAACCATCAAAATTCGTGTCATTCCCTAAATATGAATATTATATAGCAGATGAAAAATATAGTCATTTAGCTAAAAAATTAGGATTAAAAGCAGACACAGTAGAAGAGGGTGTTAATAGTTTAGTAGAGAAAATAAAGGGATTAAATGAAAGTTTAAATATTCCAAAATCTTTTAAAGAGGCAGGAATTGACGAAAAAGAATTTTTGGCAAAAGTTGATATTCTTGCAGACAGAGCGTTTGAAGATCAATGTACAACAGCAAACCCAAGAGTTCCATTAGTTACAGAAATAAAACAAATACTATTAGATAGTTATTATGGGAAATAAGGTGATAAGGTGAAAATAACAGATAGAATAAAAAAATTTATGAATAGAAATAATCCAGAATTAATAGCAGGAAATGTAGCAGATGCATATTTAGAAAGAAAAGAAAATAAAGAAAAAGACCCAATGGACCATACAGCAGATGAAATAGTGCAAACATTAAAAGAGAATCCAGATAAAAGAAAAGATATATTAGCAAAAATAATTGATAACAAAAAAATACCGGATGAAATGCTTCCAAAATTAGCAACAAGAATTTCAAAAGATCCTGAAATACCAGATAGTGTAATACCAGCAGCAGTAAACAGTGCAGATACAAGCATATCAATGGAATCTATTAATAATATAATAGAACATGGAGAAGTAAATGCAAGAGACAGAATTGAATTAATAAAACAGGTAGAAGATACAAAAAGTAAAAAAGAAGGAGTCAAAAGCGAATTAAAAAGATTGTATAAAGACTGTAAAACAAAAAGAGATGTCGAAGTTACAGGAAGAATACAGGAAATAACGAAAATTCTAAGCAAAGAAGATATAGATAAAGATATACAAGGATGGATACAGACAGTAATTGCAAAAAAAATGGCAGAAAATTTTTATAGTGATACAAAACAAGGCACAATGATATATAGATTTACTTCAATAGTATCAATAGAAGATATGGTAGCAAATGATATTGCAACATCAGTAGAAAAAGAGTATAAAAAAATAGAAGAAGAAAGAAAACCTAAAAGGGGAAGATTTGATAAAGAAGAATTTAAAGAAAAAATTTATACTGAATTAGGAAAACAAATAGGAAGAAGATATGCTAGTACAAGAGTATTCATAGTTCCTCAATCAGAAAATATAAAAAATATGAGCCAAGAACAAAAAGAAAAATTTATAAAAACTATACAGATAGAAGCAAAAAAAACTTTAACAAAAAATGAAATAATTGATATAGATGAACAAATAAGAGGAGTATCTGAAAATTCACAAATAAAAGAAAATGAAATAATAAAAACAATAAAAGAACTTCCTAAAGAAGATAAAAATTATAAATTGGATATGATTACAGAAATTTTACAAAATTCAAAAATGTATGAAACAATAAAACAATTACAAGAAAGTGGACTATTAGAAAAAATTGAAGATATGCCAACAGAAAAAAGAAAAGAAACCATAAACATAGTAAACAATGCAGTTAAAAACAGAAATAAATATAAGGTCGCTACAAAAACACCAAAAACAAATGGTGCAAAATTTAGCGGAAATCCAACATCAATAGAATATGAAGAGAGATAAATACAATTTATCTTTCTTCTGTTTTTTTTGTGCATGAAAACACCAAAAATCTTTTTCACACAAAATTTACAAAAAAAATAACATTTGGGAATAATATAAAATTAAAATACCCATATAATAAATATGAAAAATATGGTGGAATAAAAATTGAAAATTAAATAATAATCAATTAAAAAACGCCAAAGAAAGGTGGAAAACCAAATGAAAGAAAACAAAAAATTACAAAAAATTGAAAATATAATGGAGATAGAAATACCAATAGATACAAAAAGCAAAGAATTTGAAAAAGTGATGTTTATATATCAAGTAGCACTAAGGGAAATAAGTACAAAACTAGAAATATTAAAAGACGAATTTAAATTATTTTACGAATATGACTTAATAGACCACATAAACACAAGAATAAAATCACCGGAAAGTATTACAAACAAAATGAAAGACAAAAGTTTGCAATATACATACAAAGAAATGATTAAAAATATTAATGATATTGCAGGAATAAGGGCAATATGTCCAATCCAAAAAGATATATACTCAATAAGAAATTTAATTACAAAAATACCGGGAGTAAAAGTACTGAAAGAAAAAGACTATGTTAAAAATCCAAAAAAGAGTGGATATTCAAGTTATCATATGATTTTGGAAGTTCCAATTACATTGTCACAAAATTTGATATATGTAAAAGTTGAACTTCAAATAAGAACTTTGGCAATGGATTTTTGGGCAAGTATTGAACACAAAATGAAATATAAACCAGATAAAAAAGTTACAAAATCAACATCAAAAGAACTTGTACAATGTGCTAAAATGGTAAATAAATTGGATAATAAAATGATGGTTTTAAATACATAATTAACATAAAACTTGAAAATGGATATAAATTGTAGTATAATATAGATAGTTAAATGTAGTAAGAATAGCTTCTAAACAAAAGGAGGAAAAACATATGAAAAAAATAAATTTAGCTATTCGGGGCGGAGGAGTAAAAGTTCCGTCGATTGGTGTAATTCAGGCATTTGAGGAAGAACGGATAGAAATATCGGCATACTCTGGTAGCAGCATTGGCGCAATAATTGCTATGTTAGGGGCAGTTGGAACGCCGGCAGATGAAATACTGAAACAGGTACAAAAATATGTAGTTCATTATTCAGAGGCAAACCGTTTAAAAGGCGGCAAAGGGAGCAAAATAATTCAGAATACAGTTAATGATTACTGTGGCAACATGAAATTTAAAGATTTAAAGAAAGATCTTTATATTGTTGCTAATCAAGGAGGAATGTTATTTCCTAAAACCTTTTTATTCTCAAAAGAAAATACGCCAGAAGTAACATTGGGTGAGGCATGTCGGGCCTCGTGCAGTTTTCCAGTCGCATATGAGCATTATCATATGAGAATAAATGGAAAAAATTACAGGTTTTGGGATGGAGGCATGTGTGCAAATCCAATGATTCCATCAGATGGATTTACGATATTAGCGACTTTTAAAAAGAAAAAGGAAAACATGAAATCCAGATATGTCAATGCATGGAAGATACCAGAAGAAAAAGCGGATTTTATCATAAAACCGCAAATTACAATGGAAACTTTCGGAACTCCTGAAGACATATTACTAGCAAGCGCTTTGGGCTATGCCGAAACCAAATCGAAAATGGAAGAATTACTCCATTGTATAAGATAAAACATAGGGGTGGACAAAGGCAAAACTTTCTCCGCCCATGTTTTTGCCCAATATATTATTAAGTAAAATCATATAACATAACAGATTCATATTTTTTAAAAAACAAAGAAGGATTTATGTAAAATAGGTCGAATATTATATATAAGTATGTTTATTTGAAAGAAAGAGAGGAAAAATGGCAAGATATAGTGAAGAGATATTAAATGAAGTAAGACAATCAAACGACATAGTAGATGTCATATCACAATATGTGCACTTAAAAAGAAGCGGAAGAAACTATTTTGGACTATGTCCATTTCACAATGAAAAATCACCTTCTTTTTCAGTCTCACCAGATAAACAAATATTCCACTGCTTTGGGTGTGGAGTTGGAGGAAATGTAATAACATTTGTATCACAAATAGAAGGACTAAACTTTGTAGAAACAGTACAAATGTTAGCAGAAAGAGCAAACATACAACTACCAACACTGCAAAACAATGGAGACACACAAAGAGAGATACTAAAAGACAAAGTATACAAAGTAAATGAATTCACAGCAGAATACTACCATCAAAATTTATATAAACCACAAGCCAAAATGGCACAAGAATATGTAAAAAAAAGACAACTAACAAATGAAACATTAAAATCATTTAGAATTGGATTCTCAGGCAAATTTGACGAACTATATCAAGAGTTAAAAAAACAAGGATTTCAAGAACAAGAAATATTAGAATCAGGATTAGTCAACAAAAATGAAAGAGGCCAATACATAGACAGATACAGAAATAGACTAATGTTTCCAATATGTGATGCAAGAGGAAGAGTAATAGCATTTGGTGGAAGAGTATTAGACGACTCAAAACCAAAATACATAAATTCACCAGAAAATATAGTATATAGCAAAGGAAGACATTTATTCGGACTAAATGTTGCAAAAAAAGGGGACACAAAAAAAATATTAATAGTTGAAGGCTATATGGATGTAATCTCACTACATCAAAGAGGAATAACAAATGTTGTAGCATCACTTGGAACAGCCTTAACTGAACAACAAGGATGGTTGCTAAGAAAAAATTCAGAACAAATAATATTAAGTTTTGACTCTGACGAAGCAGGAATAAAAGCAAAATTAAGGTCAATAGAAATATTGCAAAATATGGGATGTGACTTA
This sequence comes from uncultured Clostridia bacterium, assembly GCA_934162615.1. Lineage (GTDB taxonomy): Bacteria > Bacillota > Clostridia > TANB77 > CAG-508 > CAG-269. The sequence continues at coordinate 14,088 of CAKPJK010000022.1, read as the reverse complement.
AGAGTATTGCAATTAGAAGGAGCCAAAGATCCAGACGAATACATATTAAAATATGGAAATATGCGTTTTCAAAATGCAGTAGACAAAGCATTTTCAGTAGTTGAATTTAAAGTAAAAATACTAAAAAAAGAGTTAAATTTAGACAATACTAACGACAAAATAAAATTCCTAAATGAAATTGCAAAATTGATTTCAAAAGTAGACAACACAATGGAAAGAGAAGTATATATTGAAAAAATTGCAAAAGAATATGATATTTCAAAAGAAGCAATTTATGCAGAAGTTAATAAACTAACATATAAAAATGTCAAAACAGAAAAAGTGTTAGAAAGACCAAAACCAGTTGTAACACATAAAAAGGTAGAAACAAAGGAAGTATCAGAAGCAATAAAAAGAAGAGAGAATACAATAATTTCAATATTACTAACAGGAGATTTATCAATATTTGAAATAATAAAACAAAATATAAAACCGGAAGATTTTCAAGATGAAATAAATCAAAAAATAGCCAAAAAGTTGTATGAAGAATTTGAAAAAGGAAATAGTAATATAAATGGAATAATAGACAATTTAGACCAAGACCAGCAAAATCAAATTACAATGATAATGGCAGAGGACTATGAAATAGAAGACTTAGAAAAAGCCATAGACGATATAATTCAAGCATATAAAAGGGACAAGTTAAATAACAGAAAACTTGAAATATTAGAAAAATTAGAACAAACTTCGAATATCGAAGAAAAAAGGGAATTAGAAAAAGAGTTAAGTAATATAATAATTACGTTAGCTAGAATTAAGTAGGGGGTAAATTCATGTCTAATAAAAAAGAAGAAAATTTAGAAGAAGTAAAAAAAGTTGAAGAAGTAAAAGAAACAAAAGCAAAAACAAAAAAAGAACTAGAAAATAAAGAAAAAACAGACAAAGAAAAAATAAATAACATCATAAAAGAAGCAAAAGAAAATGGAAAAATGACATACAGTGATTTAGCAACAAAATTAAATGAGGTAAATCCAGAAAAAATGGATGAAGTATTTGATGAATTCGAAAAAGGTGGAATAGACTTATTACCAGATGACTTTGACGAAGAACCAAACATCGAAGACTTAAAAGAAGTAGAAGAATTAAAACTAGATGAAATTACAGACACAAGCTATGAAGGAATAAGCGTAGATGACCCAGTAAGAATGTATTTAAGAGAAATAGGGAAAATACCACTATTAACATTTGACGAAGAACTAGAACTAGCAAAAAGAATTTTAGAGGGAGACGAAGAAGCAAAACAAAAATTAGCCGAATCAAACCTAAGACTTGTTGTAAGTATTGCTAAAAAATATGTTGGTAGAGGAATGCTATTTCTAGACCTAATACAAGAAGGAAACATGGGACTTATAAAAGCAGTAGAAAAGTTTGATTATACAAAAGGATTTAAATTTAGTACTTATGCAACATGGTGGATAAGACAAGCAATAACAAGAGCTATTGCAGACCAAGCAAGAACAATAAGAATTCCAGTTCATATGGTAGAAACAATAAACAAATTAATAAGAACATCAAGAAACTTATTACAACAAATGGGTAGAGAACCAACCCCAGAAGAAATAGCAAAAGAAATGGAAATCCCAGTTGAAAAAGTAGTAGAAATTCAAAAAATTGCACAAGACCCAGTATCACTAGAAACACCAATTGGAGAAGAAGAAGATAGTCACTTAGGAGACTTTATACAAGACGAAGATAGCCCAGCACCACATGATGCGGCATCATATACACTTCTAAAAGAACAATTAGAAGAAGTAATGAACACATTAACACCAAGAGAAGCAAAAGTATTAAAATTAAGATTTGGACTAGAAGACGGAAAATCTAGAACACTTGAAGAAGTAGGAAAAGAATTTAACGTAACTCGTGAAAGAATAAGACAAATAGAAGCAAAAGCATTAAGAAAATTAAGACACCCTAGTAGAAGTAAAAAATTAAGAGACTATATGGGATAAAAATTGGCAATATAGACTCGCTTTTTGACAAAAAATAAGTTGCCAAAAGGTGAGTCTTATTAGCAATTTTAGAAAGGATAAGATTAAATATGGAAAACATAAGAAGTTTTGTAGAATCAATAAAAGGAATACAAATGACTCAAATAATAGATATATTAATTGCAATATTAATATACATATTATTTAGATGTTTAAGTAGAAGTTTAGCATTTTTTACAGTAAAAATATTTAAACCAAAAACCAAAAATAAAAAGGCAATAAAAAATAATGCATTTTATACACCACTAAAAGTGTTTTATATTATACTAGGTCTATATTTAGCATTATTATTTATAAGACAACCACTAAATACAGGAGCATGGATAAATAAATGGGTAGACCAATTATTTAAAATATCATTTATCATATTAGCTGCAAATGGAATTGCAAATAGTCTTACAACAAACAACAGAATGGTAAATAGACTAAAAGACAAAATGAATCCAGAAGTAGAAGACTCAATGCTAAAATTCATATTAAAATCAATTAGAGTTTTGGTATATGTAGTCGCAGGATTTATGATAATAACAGATTTAGGATTTAACCTAAATGGTTTAGTTGCAGGATTAGGAATAGGAAGTGTTGTAATAACACTTGCAGCACAAGACACCGCAAAAAATTTATTTGGTGGATTAGTAATATTTTTAGACAAACCATTTGTAGTTGGAGATTGGATAGAAGTAGATAAATACGAAGGAACAGTAGAAGACATTACATTTAGAAGTACAAGAGTAAGAACATTTGAAAACTCTGTAGTAAACATACCAAACGCAGTTATTGCAAATGACTCAATAATAAATTGGAGTAGAATGGAAAAAAGAAGAAATAAAGTAAATTTATGTTTAGACTTAGACACTCCGCTAGAAAAAGTACAAATAGTTCAAAAAAGAATAAAAGAATTATTAGTACAACATGACGACGTAATTGATGATACAATAATAGTTAGATTTGATAATATAACAGATAACGGAATGAATTTAATGGTTTGTAGTTACACAAATTCATTAGATTATGCAAGTTTCTTAGAAGAAAAAGAAAAAATCAATTTTAAAATTATGCAAATTTTAAGAGAAGAAAATGTAGAATTGGCATATGATACAAAAACAGTATTTGTAAAAAAATAAAAGGTGGATGGCAATAATCAAAGCGAAGGGAGCAAGAGTATGAATAAATGCATATTAGTTGTAGATGACGAATCAAGAATGAGAAAATTAATAAAAGATTTTTTAGCAGTAAAGGGATTTAGCATACTAGAAGCAGAAGACGGAGAAAAAGCACTACAAGTATATGAAGAAAACTCACAAAAAATAGACTTAATATTATTAGATGTAATGATGCCAAAACTTGACGGGTGGTCTGTATTAAGACAAATAAGACAAACATCAAAAGTGCCAATAATAATGTTAACAGCAAGAGGAGAAGAACAAGACGAACTATTTGGATTTGAACTAGGAGTTGATGAATACATATCAAAACCATTCAGTCCTAAAATATTAGTAGCCAGAGTAGAAGCGATACTAAAAAGAACACAAGGAGACACAAAAGAAGTAAAAGACTATGGCGGAATTGAAATAGACAAAGAAGGAAGAACAGTAACAGTAGATGGAAAAGTACTAGAACTTAGTTTAAGAGAATATGAACTATTGGTATATTTAGTAGAAAACGAAAACATAGCACTATCAAGAGACAAAATTCTAAACAATGTGTGGAATTATGACTATTATGGAGACTCAAGAACAATAGATAGCCATATAAAAAAAATTAGACATAAATTAGGAAAAAGAGGAAAATACATAAAAACGATGAGAGGTGTGGGATACAAATTTGAAGTTAAATAAAATAAAAGATATACTATCATCAGTAAAAGTAAAACTATTTTTATCACTAAGCATAACAGTATTACTAATTATACTATTTATGATATTAGTAAACAATTTTGCCCTAGAACAATTCTACTTATACAAAAAACAGATCACATTAAAAACAGTGTATGAATCAATAAACGACTACTATCAAAAACAAAACAGAGACGATGACATACAAACAGAACTAGAAAAATTATCAATAAAAAACAATTTTGATATTTTAATAAAAGACAACAACGGAATAAACCTATACACAACAAACAAAAACTTTTCAACAGTAATGGGAAGCATAAACGACATATTAGACAAAGCAAATGATGGAAAAGAAATAGAATCAAACGATAATTTCAAAATAAAACAACAAAGGGATACTAAAAATGGACTATCATATATGATGCTTTCTGGGAAATTAGAAAATGGGTATTTTTTATATATACGTATACCGCTAAACTCAATAAAAGACAGTGTTAGCATATCAAACAACTTTCTATTGATGATGGCAGGATTTACGATATTAATAGCCTCAATCATGGTAACAATAGTATCAAGAAAATTCACAGAGCCAATACTTGAACTAAACAACATTGCAAAAAAAATGTCAAACTTAGACTTTAGCCAAAAATACCAGGTAACAAATGCTAAAGACGAAATAAATGACTTAGGAAGAAGCATAAACACCATGTCAGACAAACTGGAAAGAACAATAAAACAACTAAGAAGTAGTAACTCAGAACTAGAAAGAGATATAGAAGAAAAATCAAAAATAGATGAAATGAGAAAAACATTTATATCAGATGTGTCACACGAACTAAAAACACCAATAGCACTAATACAAGGATATAGCGAAGGATTACTAGAAAATGTTAACAGTGATGAAGAAAGCAGAAAATTCTATGCAGAAGTCATTTTAGATGAAACAAATAAAATGGATAAATTAGTAAAACAATTACTAGAATTAATGAAATTAGAATATGGAAAAAGAGAATTTAATAATAAAGAATTCAATATAGTAGAACTTGAAAAAGAAGTTATTAGAAAAACAAATGTAATGATAGAAGAAAAACAAGCAGAAATAAAATTTGACGAAACCAAAGATATATCTGTATTTGCAGATGATTTCTATATAGAACAAGTATTAACAAATTATTTAACAAATGCTATAAAAAATGTTAAAGAAATGTATGGAGAAAAATATATAAAAATTTCAAATGAAATTCTAGAAGAAGAAAATAAAGTTTGCATTAAGGTATTTAATACAGGAGAAAATATTTCAGAAGAAAATCTAAATAGAATTTGGAATAGATTTTATAAGGCAGACGAATCTAGAAATAGAGAAGATGGAGGAACAGGAATAGGTCTTGCTTTTGTTAAAGCAATAATGGGAAACTATGATAATAAATATGGAGTGAAAAATCTAGAAAATGGTGTAGAGTTTTACTTTGAATTAGATTTGGGACAAAGGGGATAACCTAATGTCTCAATTTTTTGTCGAACTGTGTCAAAAATTGCGATGAAAAGTTAGAGTTTCTAAGAAAAAATTATTTACAAAATGAAAAAAATGTTGTATTATAAATATAGTTTTTAATCAAATAGCACAAAGTGCTTTAAAAATCTTATATTTTTTCGAAAAAATTTCAAGTAAACGAAACTGAATAATGGAGGTGTATGATCAAAATGAATGACTAAGTATACAACACGACATATTAATATTGTAAGTATTTTAATAACTATTATTATCTTTTTTATAACCCAACAATATAAAACACCTGCAATACCAATGAATACACAAAAAATAGAAAAATTGTTTAAAAAAGACTTAATTTTAGTAGAATTAAAATCAAACAATATTAATCAAGACACAAAAGAAAACGAAAAGGATACACAAAATTTTGTACTTACAGAAGAAGAAAAAAATAGAAACGAAAGAATTGAAAAAGCACAATGGAAAATAACAATTCCCAAAATATCTCTTAAAGCAGAAATATCTGAAGGCACAAGTAAAGAAATAATGGATAAATTTGTTGGTCATTTTGAGGAGACAACAAAAACAAGTGGTAATGTAGGGCTTGCGGCACATAATAGAGGGTATGATGTAAATTATTTTGCAAATATCAAGCAATTAGTTGAAGGAGACGAAATAATATATAAATATTATGAATTTGAAGAAACTTATATTGTAACAGAAAACAAAATAATAAAAGATACAGATTGGGAGCCATTAGAAGATACACAAAAAGACAAAATAACATTAATCACATGCGTAGAAAATGAACCAAAATACAGAAGATGTATACAAGCTATACAAAAATAATCATATAGTTAAAAATCCTTTATATTATAATATTATTAATTTGTCGATATTTATTTTAAAGATTATATTTATTTTTTTAAATTTATTATAATGTTTTTATTTTAGATTGCCCACATTAAGTGAGCAATCTTTTTTGATTTTTTTAGATTTATTCTTGTAAAAATAAAACAAAACAAGTATAATAAAAAAGACAAAAGAAAAAGGAAAAATCATTTTTGATTTGTACCGTGGAAAGGAATGAAAAATATGAAAAAGAAAATAGCAATAGTAATAATTATAATTGCAATAATGGCAATATCAGCTGGATTAATAGTAAACAAAATAAAAACAGAAAACAGAAAATACGAAATTGCACAAATAATAAATTACAAGTACTTTGTATCAAAAGAAAAAGACAAATACGGTGTAATAAATTCAAAAGGAGAACAGATAATAGAAGCAAAATATGACGACATAAAAATACCAAATCCAGAAAAAGCAGTATTTATATGCTATGAAGGAGAAAATACAAAAGCATTAAACGAAAAAGGTGAAGAAATATATACACAATATCAAGGAATTCAACCATTAAGACTAAAAAATATATTAAGCGATTTAATGTATGAGAAAACAACACTAAAGTATAGTCAAGATGGAAAATACGGAATAATAAGCATAGATGGCAAAAAAATAACAAATGCAATTTATGAAGAAATAGACACACTACAATTTAAAGAAGGAGAATTATTAGTAAAAAAAGACGGAAAATATGGTATAATAAACATAAAAGGAGCAACTATAGTAAAAGAACAATATGATGGAATAGAAGCAGACAAATACTATGAAGAAAATACAGGATACAAAAAAGACGGATATATCACAAAAAAAACAACGGAAGAAGGATACAGATATGGATATATCAACAATAGTGGAAAAAAATTAATAGATAATAAATACAATGAACTATATAGAATTACAGAAATAAGCAGTAATGACATATATACAATATGCGCCGAAAACGGAAAGTATGGATTAATGAAAAATAGAAAGCAAGTAATACCAAATGAATATCAAGCATTAGTATATAATGAAAGCAACAATACAGTAACAGCATTAAAAGGAAAAAATTATGGAGTAATATCAATTGAAGGAAAAGAAATTGTACCATTTGAATACAAACAAATAGACGTATCAGGAGATTATATATATGCCACAACAATAGATGAAAATGAAAAAGTATTTGACTCAAATGGAAATGAAGCAAACATAGAACCAGAAACTGCAATAGTAAATGTAGAAAATACAAACTATAAAATATATATACAAACAGAGAACTCAAAAACAAACTACAAAATATTAAAAGACAATAAAGAACTAACAAAAAATGAATATATTTATATTGAATATTTAAAAGATAAATACTTTACAGCATGTAATGCAGAAGGAAAATTAGGGGTTATAGATGAAAATGAAAATACAAAAATAGATTTTAAATATACTACAATACAAAAAATAGAAGGAACAGACTTGATACAAGCAACACAAGACAATAACACAATAGAAATATACTCAAAAGAATTCCAAAAAATATCAGAATTAGATAATGCAAAAATAGAACAAAATAGCAATTATATAAAATTATATAACAATGATGAAATAAAATATATAGCAAACGAAGGAAAAGAACTAAAAAATACAGAATTGTTCAAAGACAACAAAATATTTGCAATAAAACAAAATGATAAATGGGGATTTGCAGATGCAAATGGAAAAATAATAGTTGAATGTAAATATGATGAGGTAACAGAAGTAAATAAATATGGATTTGCAGGAATAAAACTAGATAATCTTTGGGGAATTGTAAATAGTGAAGGAAAAATTATTGTAAAACCAAAATATAAAATAAATGAAAGTAATACAGTATTCATTGGAGAATACTATAAAGTTACATATGGAAGCGGAGAAAACTATTATTCAAAATAGAGAAAATATACCTTACTTATTAGACTAAAAAAGTTTGATAAGTAAGGTGATTTTTTATATGTGAAACTATAATAATATATAAAAAATACTGAATAATTCTAAAATAAAAAATATAAATAGTAACAAAAAGAAGTTTAGAATCATAAAAAATAGTAAATAATTTATATAAAGGAAAATAGATTTGTACATTTGGAAGGGAATGAAAAAAATGAAATTAGGTTTAGCATTGTCAGGAGGCGGTATAAGAGGAATAGCACATGCAGGTGTTCTAAAAGCGTTAGAAGAAAATGATATAAGAATAGATGCAATAGGAGGTACAAGTTCAGGAAGCATAATAGCCGCATTATATGCAATGGGATATTCGCCATATTATATTTACATACTGTTTAAAAAATATGCAAAAGATTTAGTAAATCAAAATACAATATCAAAAGTAACAAACATAGGAAGCTTTATGGCAAATAAAAAAGCAAGTTTTCAAGGATTTTATTCTGGTGAAGAAATAGAAGAGTGCTTTAACAACATTGCAGCACGAAAAGGAATTAAGACAATATCAGATATAAAATTGCCAATTGTAATTCCAACAGTTGATGTACAAAATTCAAAAAAATATGTGATTACAAACAATATACCCGAAAAAACTTGTTCAAATACAGAATATATAAATAACATCGGAATTGGCAAAGCAATTAGAGCAAGTTGCAGTTTTCCAGTATTTTTTAGTCCGTGTGAGTATAATGAACATAAATTTTTGGATGGTGGAATATTAGACAATTTTCCAACAATTGAAGTTAGACATCAGGGGGCTGATAAAATGTTGACGGTTAATTTTAAGGCAGATGATATTGAGGAAAGTAGCAATATTATGGATATTGTTATGAGAACTATTGATATTATGGGAAATAAAATATCAGAGGAAAATATTAGTAATAGTGATATGGTTTTGACTATTCAAACTGATAAAACAGGTTTGTTGGAAACTGAAAAATTGGATGCTTGTTATAAATATGGATACAGACAAACTATAAATCAAATTGATAAAATTAAAGATATGATAAATGATAATTAATATTAAATTTTAGAAGTATCAAATAAAATTAATTTGAATATAATATACAAATTTATTGTGTAAAAGAAAAGAGGAAAATTTATGGAAGTCAGGTATTTTGATAATAGTGCAACAACAAGAATAAAAGAAGAAGTCCTAACCGAAATGTTCCCATATCTAAGCCGAGAATATGGAAATCCATCATCATTATATAGCATAGGAAGGAAAACAAAAAGAGCAATAGAAGAAGCAAGAAAAAGAGTGGCATCATTAATAAATTGCAAACCAGAAGAAATATATTTTACAAGTTGTGGGTCTGAAAGTGACAATACAGCATTAAAGGGAATAGCATATGCAAATCAAAATAAAGGTAAGCACATTATAACATCAAAAATTGAACATCCAGCAATTTTACATAGTTGCCAAAATTTAGAGAATAAAGGATTTGAAGTAACATATTTAGATGTGGACAAAGATGGATTTGTAAATTTAGAAACATTAGAAAATTCAATAAGACCAGATACAATTTTGATAAGTATAATGTTTGCAAATAATGAAATTGGAACAATAGAACCAATAGAAAAAATTGCAAAAATTGCACACAAAAATGGGATAATATTTCATACAGATGCAGTTCAGGCATGTGGAAATATCCCAATAGATGTTCAAAAAATGGATATAGATATGCTTTCTTTATCAGGGCATAAAATATATGCACCAAAGGGAATAGGGGCATTATATGTAAAGAAGGAAATTGAGTTTGAACGTTTTATGGATGGAGGACATCAAGAAAAAAATAAAAGGTCTGGAACAGAAAATGTTGCAGAAATAGTTGCACTAGGAAAAGCCTGTAAAATAGCAGAGAAGAACATGGAAAAATATCAAAATAAACTACAAAATTTAAGAAATTATTGCCTAGAAAAAATGAAAAAAAGTTTTCCCAATATCCATATAAATGGAACAATGGAAAAACGATTACCAGGAAATATAAATGTTAGTTTTGAAGGACAAAACGCAACGGAAATGTTATATAAATTGGATGAGATGGGGATTTGTGCCTCAGGGGGCTCCGCATGTTCTTCTGGAGATAATAGCCCATCACATGTACTAACCGCAATAGGTTTGCCAAGTGAATTAGCAAAAGGTGCAATACGATTCACATTTGGAGATTTTAACACCAAAGACGATGTAGATTATTTAGTAAAAATGTTAGAGAAAATTTTAAATTAAAAATTTTCTCTCGCAATTGCTGCGATTGCACACTTAATACCATCAACAGCAGCAGACATTATACCACCAGCATAACCGGCACCCTCACCACAAGGGTAAATTCCACTGATATTAGAAACTAAATTTTCATCCCTTAAAATTCGTACAGGAGAAGAACTACGAGTTTCCATACCAGTTAAAATACTATCTGGATTTGCAAAACCATGTAATCTAGTATCAAAAAATTTAATACCATCTTTCAAAGTTGTTGAAACAAATTCAGGCATAATATCATTTAAATTAGATAAAGTAACGCCAGGTTTATAAGATGGCTCAACAGTACCTATAAAGGTACTTTTTATATTTTTATCAAAATCTTCAAATCTTTGTATTGGTGCAAAATAATTTGAACCACCAAGGACAAAAGCCTTTTCTTCCAAATCTTTTTGAAAATCAATACCAGATAAAGGATTTTTACAATCTTTAAAATCTTCAGGGGTTACATTAACCAAAACGGCAGAATTTGCATTTTTTCCATTACGAGCAAAGTAACTCATACCATTAGTTACAATAGTTTTTTCTTCACTTGAAGAAGGCATAACAGTACCACCAGGACACATGCAAAAAGTATAACAAGAACGACCAGAAGGTGCATGATATGCAAGTTTGTAATCAGCAGATGGTAATTTCAATTTTGTCAAAGTTCCATATTGAGCCTTATTTATTTCACTTTGTAAATGTTCAATTCTAACACCTACAGAAAAGTTTTTTGGTTCTAACAAAAGACCTTTTTCATAAACTTTTTTAAATGTATCTCTTGAACTATGACCAATTGCAAGTATAACAACATTTGCATCGATTTTTTCTGTTGTATCAGTATCTAAATGATTAACAATAACTTTAGAAACAGAACTGTTAGTGGTTTCTAAATCAATAAATTTTGTATTAAATAAGAAAGTTCCACCTTGAGCAATAATATAATTTCTCATATTTTTAATAATATTTACTAAATTATCTGTACCAATATGTGGTTTGGTTAAATACAAAATTTGTTCAGGTGCACCAAATTTAACAAACTCTTCTAACACAGTTCTACAATAAGGCGAATTTATGCCAGATGTAAGCTTTCCATCAGAAAAAGTACCAGCTCCACCTTCACCAAATTGGACATTAGAATTAGTATTCAAAATACCATTATTTATAAAATTATCAACAGTTTTTTTACGCTTTTCAACCTGCTCACCTTGTTCTATAACAATTGGCTTGTATCCATATTTAACAAAAGTCAAAGCAGCAAATAAACCGCTTGGGCCTGCACCAACTATTACAGGTCTAACAGATTTATTTAGATTTAGTTCAAATTGTGGTTGCTCTAGTTTTTTAATTAAGGAAATATCTTTGTTTTTTAAAAACTTTTCTTCATTTTTAACACAAATATCAATAGAATATGAATAGTGTACATCATCTTTTTTTCTTGCATCTATTGATTTTTTTGATATGTGCCATTCAGTAATATTTTCTTGTTTAATTTTATATTTTTTAATTGCTGTTTGCAAAACTTCTTCGTCTGTTATGTCTTTGTATATTTTTATATTACTTATTCTTATCATTTTTGTATCCTTTCAAATTTTTTATATATTAGGAAAGTTATGCAACTTTGCTAATATATAAAATTACATTGCACAGAAAATTTAAAATTCTCATATTTGTTCTATTATACAATTTTATTTTTATAAAGTAAAGGAGATGCGTTTAATAAACGCATCTCAATGAAACTAAAAGGAAGCAACAAGCCTTCCAACTTCATTATAAACTAATACTCCTGATATAGGGAATATTGTCATTTCATACCCTTTAGGGATAGTAGCATTCATTCCAGTTAATGTTGCAATACTATTCAAAAGTTGACTGGATGAATTGTAAGTTGTAATGCTAAGATGGGCATCCAAAGAAAATATTCGATTTATTTCATTAGAGAGAGAGTCTCTAAATTTATCAATATTTTTTGGTGAACATCCAAAGTTTCCTTCTTTTATTTTTTCACACCACCAATTGGCGGCAGTTTCTGCGTAATTTTTTTTCATGAAATCCTCCTTATGTCTAAATAAAAAATTACATTTATATGTTTCAACAAAGAATATTATAACACAGAATCGTTTTAAAATCAACCTTATGTCAAATAAAATGGAAAAATAAGTAAATACGACGTTGCTATTTACTGAGCGTGAAATGTAACAGATATTTTATACTGCTACGAAAAGAAAAATAAATCTAAAAAATTATTGGAAATAAAAAATATAAATGATATAATATGGATGTAAATAATCAAAACATAAAATTTGTAGGTTGAGAAAGAGAGGAAAAATTATGAAAAAACAAATTATAATGGCTTCTGGAAACAAAGGAAAAATAAAAGAAGCACAAGAAATATTAGAAAATTATGAAATAATTCCAATGAATGAAATAGGAATAGAAATAGATGTAGAAGAAGACCAAAACACATTTGAAGGAAATGCAAGAAAAAAAGCAGAAACAATAGCAAAAAAACTAGAAGGTAAAATGTGTTTAGCAGATGACTCTGGAATTCAAATAGAATACTTAGATGGATTCCCTGGTGTATTCACAAAAAGATGGCATAAAGGAACTGACAGAGAAAGAAATGAAGCATTAATAGAAAAACTAAATGGAGTACCACATGAAAAAAGAAAGATAAAATTTGTTACAGCAATGGCATTATCAGATGGCAAAAAAACTATTATAGCAGTAGGAGAGATTCAAGGTTATGTTGCAGAATCTCCAAGGGGAGAAAATGGATTTGGATTTGACGAAATTTTTGAATTAGAGGATGGAAGAACATTGGCTGAAATTTCAGCAGAAGAAAAAAATCAAATTAGTGCAAGAAAGAAAGCATTGGAAAATTTAAAAGAAAAATTAAAGAATTAATAATATAATCTCATAAAGAAAAAGAAGATGATTTTAAATTCACTTTGGCGAAAGTAACAAAGAGATAATAAATAATATAAAAAATAAAAATAATTATAATAAGGAATTACACATCAAAAAGAATAATAAAGCTAACTTTGAATAACGAGATTATACTGGCCTTGACTTTACTAAATTATAGATAAATGCAAGTACTTTTTCATAAATACATACATTTGCATATATAAAATCAGTTGCTATAGCAGAAATGCTAAATAGGTAACTGTTTTTTCTATCCTAAAATTGCAATAAGCAAATTTTGGCTAAGACATAAAAAATAAAAATAAGTATTTTTTATGGAATGGGGTGTGGGAAAATGTAATTTCCTTGCTACAACAAATACTTTTAGCGAATAGTGTTAAAAAGTATTGTAGTTGTGTTACAACACAGGTTAGAAAATAAGCAATAACATAAAAATTTAGATGTGTTTTTAGCACAAATAAGGAGAAAAAAATGAGTTATGCTATAATAAGAAATACAAAAGAGAAAATTTGAAAGGAATATTTAGGCACAATGAAAGAAGGGCCTTTCTTTGATATTTGTTTTCGTAAAATTATTATATCAAAGGACTTTCTTTTCGTATATTTCGAAACTATTTTACACTATTCAAAGTTTACAAAATTTGCAAAATGAAAGAAAATGTGGTATTATTAACATAATGGCAATAGCCATGTTGAAACC
>CAKPJK010000021.1 GCA_934162615.1 uncultured Clostridia bacterium | reverse complement strand
CCAAGATTTGGCAGACAAAATTTTGAAAAAATTTTGGATGACGATGAACGAGCGAAGCGAGAGAAAGGGAGATCATTAATGAAAATTTTAATGTTAACATGGGAATATCCACCAAGAGTAGTAGGCGGAATATCAAGAGTAGTATACGATTTATCAAGAACACTACTAAAAGACGGACACGAAGTAACAGTAGTAACATACAAAGAAGGAGACGCGCCAGAATTCGAAGACGACAAAGGAGTAAAAGTATATAGAGTAAACAACTATATGATAAACCCAAACAATTTTATAGACTGGATAATGCAATTAAATTTCAACCTAGTAGCAAAAGCAAGTGAAATAATAGCAACAGAAGGAAAATTTGATGTAATACACGCACACGACTGGCTTGTAGCATATGCAGCAAAAACATTAAAAAATTCATACAATATACCAATAGTATCAACAATACATGCAACAGAAGCAGGAAGAAACAGTGGAATACATGACGAAACACAAAGATACATAAATGACACAGAATGGATGCTAACATACGAATCATCAGAAGTAATAGTAAACAGTAATTACATGAAAAACGAACTACAAAGACTATTTGGATTACCATACGAAAAAATAAACGTAATACCAAATGGAGTAAACATGAACCTATTCAACGGAATAGAAAGAGATTATAACTTTAGAAGAAAATTCGCAATGGACAACGAAAAAATCATTCTATTTATGGGAAGGCTAGTATACGAAAAAGGAATACAATACCTAATTTCTGCAATGCCAAAAATACTAGAAGGATATCATGATGCAAAACTAGTAATTTGTGGAAAAGGCGGAATGATAGACGAACTAAAAGAACAAGTAAATGCAATGGGAATAGGAGAAAAAGTATATTTTGCAGGATATATGGCAGGAAAAGACGTACAAAAAATGTACAAAGCAGCAGATATAGCAGTATTCCCAAGTACATACGAACCATTTGGAATAGTTGCACTAGAAGCAATGCTATCAGAAAATCCAATAGTAGTATCAGACATTGGAGGACTAAACGAAATAGTACAACACAAAGAAAATGGAATGAAAACATATTGTGGAAATCCAAACTCAATTGCAGATGCAATACTAGAATTATTATATGACCATAAACTATGTGCAGAAATAACAAAAAAAGCAAAAAATAAAGTTAGAAACGAATACAATTGGAGCAAAATTTCACAAGACACACACTTTGCATATCAAAAAGCAATTTGTCAATCAATGGCAGAAAAACAAAAAAGAGAACTTGAACAAGAAAGAGCAAAGAAAACAAAAAAAGCAAAAAATACAGAAAAAGAAATCACAAACTTATTGGATTTCAAGAAAAGACATGCATATGCATAAAAAATTTGGTTGGGATAACTTATCTCAGCCAGATTTTTTTAATTTTTAATAAAAATTTTTAAAAATTCTACAAATTTAGCACAAAAATGGTGTATAATATAGATATTAAAAAAACTTTCTGAAGACGACTCTTCAAACAGAGCAGTCCACAAAAGGAAAAAAGAAATGGAGATAAAAATGAACGAAGAATTTAAATCAGGATTTGTAACAATAATAGGAAGAACAAATGTAGGAAAATCAACATTAATAAATTTGTTGGTAGGAGAAAAAGTAGCTGCAATAGCAAATAAAGTACAAACAACAAGAACTGCAATAAAAGGAATAGTAAACAGAGAAAACTCACAAATAATATTTACAGATACACCAGGAATACATAAACCAAAACACAAATTAAATGAAACAATGGTAGAAACATCATTTGCGACAATACCAGATTCAGACATAGTATTATTTTTGATTGAAGCAACAAGTGAAGACATAGGCAGAGGAGACAGAATAATATTAGACAAAATAAAAGAATCAAAAAGAAAAACTATTTTAATAATAAATAAAATAGATTTAGTAAAAAGAGATAAATTGCTAAATTTAATAGACATATATAGCAAAGAATATGACTTTACTGCAGTTATACCAATTTCTGCATATCAACCAAAATACAAAGATATCATTTTAGACGAAATAGAAAAGAACCTAAAACCAGGTCCTGCATATTATGATATAGAGGAGTACACAGACCAAACTCTAAGACAACTAGCGGAAGAAACAATAAGGGAAAAAGCATTGAAACTATTGCAAGACGAAGTACCACACGGAATTTATGTCGAAGTGGAAAAAATGAATTTGAGGCAAAACAAACAAGGAGAAGACATCTATGATATTGAGGCAACAATTTATTGTTTAAGAGAATCACATAAAGGAATAATAATTGGAAAAAACGGAGAAATGTTAAAAAGAATAGGTAGAGCAGCAAGAATTGACATGGAACAAAACTTTGGACTTAAAGTAAATTTAAAAACTTGGGTAAAAGTTAAAAATGATTGGCTTGATAATGATTCAATTGTTAGCAAATTCAAACTAAAATAGAAAAAATAAATAACAAAAAATATACTGGTATAAAATTTACAAAAATGCAAAAGATAAATTAAAGGAAAAACCTTTAAAAAGGAGATGAAGCACATGATTAAAGAAATAGCATGGGATGCATTCAAAAATACGGGAGATATAAACACATTTTTAGAATATAAACAAATACAAAATTTAGAAAAAGGAATACAGGAAATAGCAAATGGCAAATGTGAAGATAAATGGAATAGTGATAGCAGAGAACAATATGGGCGATTATGATAAAATGCTCACAATATTAACACCAAATTATGGAAAAATATCTTGTGTGGCTAAAGGAGCACGAAGACCACAAAGTGCTCTTTTGGCTGGAACACAACTATTTTGCTTTGGTGAATATATGATGTATAAAGGAACAAACACATATCATATAAATTCATGCGAAACAATAGAAATTTTCTATAATTTACGCACAGACTTGGACAAACTTAAATATGCAATACATATAAATAAAATAATTCAAGATATAACAGAGGAAAACGAAAACTGTTATAAAATTTTGCAACTGTTTTTAAACACTTTATATACAATATCAGAAACAGAAAAAGACAAAGACTTTGTGTTAAGCGTATTTAAAATGCGACTTTTATGTATTTTAGGCTTTATGCCAAGAGTAACAAAATGTGTAAGTTGCAAAGAAGAAAAAAACTTAAGCAAATTTTCAATAAGAGATAATGGGTTCAAATGTGAAGCATGCGGAAGGCAGGATAAGTCTTCTTTAGATATGAGTGAAAGTACGAGAAGTGCTATTTTGTACACAATTTCTGCACCTCCAAAAAAATTATACTCGTTTAGTTTAAAAGATGATAGTTTGCGTGAATTTGAACTAATTAGCAAGATTTATTTTAATGAAAAATTAGAAAAAGAATATAAATTAGAAGATTTATTTTAAAAGTATCTGCATATAAAATAGTAAAAAATATGCAGATATTTTTATTTATCTGCATATAAAATGACAAAAAATATGCAGATAATTTAGAATATTAAAAAAAGCACTTGCAAAAAAACAAAAGAACCTTTATAATGAGGGTAGGCAAAAGTAAAAAAAGAAGGGAGCGATTTTTATGAAAATAAAAATTATAGGAAAAGAACTAAAGATAACAGAAGCAATAAACGATTATGTTGAAAAAAAATTAGACAGAATCGACAAATATTTTGAAGATGCCGAAGCAGACGTTACTTTAAAAACAGAAAAAAATGAACAAACAGCAGAAATCTGCATAATAGCAAATGGAGAAAAATACAGAGCTGTAACAGAAGACAAAGACATGTATGCATCTATAGATAAAGATATAGACATACTAGAAGGACAAATAAGAAAAACAAAAACAAAAAAAGAAAAAATGATGAAAGATGCAAGCATCAAAAATATGGAAATTGCACCAGATCACGTAGCAGAAATATCAAATGAAATAGTAAAAACATCATACTACGAAATCAAACCAATAACTCCAGAAGATGCAGTACTAGAACTACAATCACATCCAACACATAATTTCTTAGCATTTATAAATGTAGAAACAGGAAAAGTAAATGTTATACATAAATTAAAAGATGGTAAAAATTATGGATTAGTAGAACCAGAAGCATAAGATATTTGAAATTAGACTTTTGGAGAAATGAGATTATTATGAAATTAAAATCGAAAATTCGTGAACAAAAAGGATCAATAACATTATATGTTTTAACAAGTATGTTACTATTCACCATTGTTATCTTAGCATTGTATGTTAACACAAGTAATAAAACACAAGCCCAACAACGTGAATTAGAAAAAATACAACAAACGTATAAACAAGATGATATAAATGAAATATATAAACAACATAAAAATAATATATAAAAAGGCAGGAAATCATATCCTGCCTTTTCTATTTTATAAGTAAATATAAAAGTTAAAAGCAAAATATAACTTTCTACCCTCAATCACAAAGAAAAAATTCTTTCAGTCTATCAAAAAATGATACTAATTAAAAATAAAACTATTTCATGTTATTTTCAACTTGTTGAATCATTTTTTTAACCATGTTACCACCTATTCTACCAGCATCTCTAGCAGATATATCACCGTTGTATCCGTCTTTTAAATTAACACCAACTTCACTAGCAACTTCATATTTGAATTTGTCTAAAGCTGTCATAGCTTCTGGAACTAATTTTTTGTTTGAATTGTTTGCCATTTTGAATTCACCTCCTGCAAATCAACATTTTCTAGAAAAAAACATTTGCTTTTTCTAATACTATCATTTGCAAAATCAAAAAAAATAAACAGGAAATTTTTAGAAAATAAATTGAAAAAAAATCTTATTTGTGATATAAAATTCTAGAAATAAAAAATGTCTATCAAAGGACACAAAAGAAGAATAACAAAAGAAAGGAAGATAAAAATGTATAAATTAGCAGCAATAGACTTAGATGGAACGATGCTAAACAGATATGGAGTTGTAACAGATGAAACAAAACAAACAATAAAACAAACAATAGAAAAAGGAACAGATGTAATAATAGCATCAGGAAGACCAATAGATTCAATAAAAACAATAGCAGAAGAAATTGGTTCAAATAATTATTTTATTGCAGGAAATGGTTCACTAATATATGACATAAAAGAAGAACAAATAATATATGAAAGATTCTTAAATAAACAAAAAGTACTAGAAATAGCAAAAATATGTGAAGAAAATAGTATTTCTTACAATATTTACACAGAAGAAACAATTATAGCAAAGCAATTAAAACACAATGTATTATACTATTATAAAGAAAATTTGAAAAAAGAAGAAAAAAATAAAACTAGTATAACACTTGTTGAAGATATAATAGAATATATCAAAAATACAGAAAATAACAAATTTTTAAAAATAACAATATGTGATGAAACAAAATCAATATTTAATTCTGTGCTAAGAAAATTAGCGACAGTTACAGATATTGATATTTTAGATGTAAGCCATATGTCGAGAAAAACTATAAGGCAAGGGACAGAAGAAGTAGATATAGAATATTTTTATACAGAAATTTCTATAAAAGGTGCGGATAAATGGACAGCTATAGAATATCTTATAAACAAATTAAATATAAATAAAGAAGATGTTATTGCAATACGGAGACAATATGAATGATAAAACAATGATAGAAAATGCTGGCCTTGGTATTGCAATGGGTGAAAGCACACCAAGAATCAAGGAAATAGCAGATTATATAACAGAAGACAATAATAATGAAGGAGTAAAAAAAGCATTAGAAAAATTTTGCTTATAGGCAATAAAAGATAAATAAAAATATTTTAAAAATTCAATATTACAAAAATGTTACAGAAGTATTATTTTTTTGTTACAAGGGTGTATTTTGTTGATTTAGATATTAATTTGATGTAAAATGTAATAGAGAAAAAAATAAAAAATAAGGAGGAATTTGTCATGGCAACAAATCCAATGCAAAGAAAAGCAAGAAATTCATTTTTATTAGGAATAGTAGTTACTTTAATATTAACAGGAGCGGTAATTGCGTTTTTAATTCTGCAATTAAAAAATTATAAAGATAAAGAGGCAGAGGAAAAAGCAAACAGTGTAAAAGTTTGGGTATTATCAGAAGATGTAATATCTGGACAAGTAATAACAACAGATATGTTAACACAACAAGTTACAAACAAAAACTATGTACCAAGTAATGCAATAGGAGATATGTCAATACTTTCAGATTATGCATTAACAGATAAAGAAGGAAACGAAGTTACAACAGAATACAAAAACAATAGTGCAATATTAAGAATAACAAAAGATGGCACTAAATATGAAATAAAAACAGAAGATGAAACAGGAAGTTACTATATAGAAAGAAATGGAAATAAAGAGTATATAGAACTATCACAATCACCTGTAATAGCAAAAGTTAATATGAACAAGAACTCAATAATAACGTTAGACATGGTTTCAAAATCAGACGAAAAAACAACTAATGATTTAAGAAAAGTTGAATACAATATGTTAGTACTACCAACACAAATTCAAACAGGAGAATATATAGATATAAGACTATCATTACCATCAGGACAAGATTACATAGTAGTATCTAAGAAACAAGTAGAAATACCACAAATAAATGGAGTGGATTCAGAAGATACAATATGGGTAAAACTAACAGAAGATGAGATTATAACTATGAATAGTGCAATAGTTGATGCATATAAATCTATAGGATCAACATTGAAAGTAGTAACATATACAGAAGCAGGAATGCAAGATGCAGCAACACCAACATATGTACCAACAGGAGATGTAATGCAATTAATCAACTCAGATCCTAATATAGTACAAAAAGCTAAAAATGCACTAGTACAAAGATATAATTCAACACAAGATAATGTAAGAACACCAATCAATTCAGCAATAAACAGCAGTGGAGAAGACGGACAAGAAAACTTAAAAACAAAAGTTGAAGAAAGTGCAACAAGTTCAAAAGATAACAGAAAGAAATACCTAGATTCATTAGGCGGAGATTATTAAAATAAGGAGAGTTATATATGAAAAAAATAGGATTTATAGGAGCATATGACAAAACAGATTTACTATTAAATATCGCAAAAATTTTAACAACAATGAACACAAGAACATTAATTGTAGATTCAACAATAAATCAAAAAGCAAAATATGTTGTACCAGCAATAGATCCTACAGTTTCGTATATAACTTCTTTTGAAGATATAGATGTAGCAATAGGATTCAACGATTTAGAAGAAATACAAAAATATACAGGAACAGCAGAACTGCCATATGACATAGTACTTATAGATTGTGATACAGCAGAAAGAGTAGAAAAATTCGAACTAGAAGGTGCTTTTAAAAATTATTTTGTTACATCATTTGACATATATTCATTAAAGAGAGGACTAGAAATACTAAGCAATATATCTGTAGCAATCGAATTGACAAAAGTGATATATACACAAGAGGTATTAAAAGAAGATGACGACTATTTAAATTATTTATCTTTAGGGTACAAAGTAATTTGGAATGAGGAAAGAATATATTTTCCATTAGAAAATGGAGATTTATCAGCAATTTCTGAAAATCAAAGACTACAAAAAATCAAATTCAAAAAATTAAGTGTACAGTATAAGGATAGTATATGCTTTATGGCACAACAAATATTAGGACTTAAAAGTGATTCGAACGTAAGAAAAACTATAAAAAATATAGAAAAAGGAGCATAAAATGTCAGTAATAACATTTGTTAACAATGGGGATGAACAAACAGGAAAAACAATGTCACTTGTTGCTGTTGCAACTTATATGGCGATAAACTACAATGAAAAAATACTGATAGTTTCAACTACAGACAAAGAAGACAAAATAAAATCATGTTATTTTGAGGAACAAGAAGTAAAAAAAATAAGAAGAGGACTATTTGGAAACAGAACATCATCAGTATTAGATATAGAGAGTGGAATAGAAGGAATAGCCAAGATTGCAAGAAGTAACAAACTAACACCAGAAATTATAACAAACTATACAAAAGTTGTATTTAAGGATAGGCTGGAAGTTATTCTTGGAGCAAATCGTAAAAAAAATAGTGAAGAAACAGATGACTATGATATCAAAGATATAACAGAAGAATATATAGATTTGATAAGTGTAGCAAAAATGTATTATGACAGAATTTTTGTAGACTTAGATGATAATTTAGAAGGTGAAATCCAGCAAAGAATTATGGACACATCAGACTTAATTGTTGT
The DNA here is from genome assembly GCA_934162615.1 of uncultured Clostridia bacterium. Classification (GTDB taxonomy): domain Bacteria; phylum Bacillota; class Clostridia; order TANB77; family CAG-508; genus CAG-269. The sequence continues at coordinate 15,536 of CAKPJK010000021.1, read as the reverse complement.
AAACTCAAGTCAAGGATTGAATAATATTAAAAAATTAAAAACAAGCATAGAGGAAAATCCACTATTACAATCAAAAAAAGCGATGTTTTTAGTAGGAAGATATGATAAATTCTCAAAATATAATATAAAAAATATAACAAGATTTTTAAATGAAAAAAATCAAATATTAGCGGTACCATACAATACACTTTACTTTGAAGCATCAAATGAAGCAGGAGTACCAGACTTATTTTTAAAACTAAGAAGAATATCAGATTCGGATGACAGAAATATGATATTTTTACAAGAAGTAAAAAGAGCAACAGAAAGTATAATATATAGACTACAAGAATTGCAAGCAATGATATAAAAGAGGGAGGAAACAAATGACTATTGCAAATATACTATTAACTCTAGTAGTTTTAGTAGCCGCAGGAGCAGCAATAATGTATTACTTAAAAAAGAAAAAAGAAGCTCCAACAGATACTAAAATGGATGTTGATGATAAGACATATACAATAGAAAAAATGCAAGAATTTATAAAAAGAAGACTAGATGAAATAACAAAAGTAAACTTGTATGATATAGGTCTTTCAGAAGAAGAGTTAAAAAGAAGAAAAAATAAAAAATATGAATTGAAAAAAGCCCTAAAAGGCTGTACATATGGAGATGTAAACGATAAAAAATATGTTAAAGAATTAATATATGATTTATTAGCAAAAGAATATGATGTAAATGAAGCAAATATATCTAAAGCAATACCATTTGATATACCTTCATTATTAACACCACAAGACAAATTTGATATATTAATATATATGTACAAAAAAGAATTTGGATATGAAGCATTAACAGAATTAATAAAAAAATATCACTTAGCAGAGTTAAAATATGTAGAAGGAGAAACAAAACCATCATATGTAATAACTGCACAAGAAATATCTGATATATTTGAACAAGAAAACTTACAATTAGACTTCACAGACAAACTATCAATAGTAGTACAAAGAATATACCAATATTATAAAGGCTATAGTAGTATAGATGAAGTAAGAGATATGAACATTGATGGTATATCTGGAGGTGTATCTGGACTTCCAGAAAGCTTCTTAAGCCAAGTAGCACAAACATCAGACGCTGATTATCTATCACAAATATCTGAACACAAAGTTCCAAGAGCATGTGACAGTATTTGGATATTCTTCCAAGGTAAATCAATACGTTTAGCATTCTTAAGTTTTGGAACAGAATCAGAACTAAAAAGAGTATGTCAAAACATTTATAAATACAATAACCCAGGACAATTATCAGACACAAATGGTTACAAAATCAATGAAATGAAAGATGGATCTCGTGTCGTTGTTGTAAGACCAAGTTTCTCTGAAACATGGGCATTCTTCGTAAGAAAGTTTGACGTTAAACGTTCAACACTAGAGCAGTGGTTTAAAGGAGAGCCAGGATGCGAAGACTCAATTGAATTACTAAAATACTTGGTAAAAGGAGCCAGAATCATATCAATCACTGGTGAGCAAGGTTGTGGTAAAACAACAATGCTTATGGGTATGATAGAAAATATATATGAAACAATGAACATAAGGGTTCAAGAAACTGCATTCGAGTTGCATTTAAGAAAAATATATCCAACAAGAAACATCTTAACATTCCGTGAAACAGACACAATATCTGGACAAGAAGGTTTGGATGTTCAAAAGAAAACTGACGGTTCTGTTAACATCATAGGTGAGGTTGCAACAGACCCCGTAGCATCTTGGATGATACAAGCAGCCCAAGTTGCATCTAAGTTTACATTATTTACACACCATGCTAAAACATTCCCTAACTTAGTAACAGCATTAAGAAACTCAATGTTAAGAACAGGAGTATTCAAAAACGAAAAAACAGCTGAAGAGCAAGTTGTACAAGTATTAAACTTTGATATACATTTAAAGAAGGACTTTAGAGGAAAAAGATATGTAGAAAGAATTACAGAATGTATTCCAATAGAAGACAAAAATGAATACACATTTGACCATAGAAAAGAAAAAACACTAGAAGGAAAATTCGATAAATTCTTTGACAATGCAACACATTACTTTGAAAAAGTTACAGACAAACAATTATATACATATAGAAATATACTAGAATACGTAGATGGAGAATACTTAATAACAAATCCAATAACAGAAGAGAACCTACGTGGTATGAGAGAAAATATGGATGATTCGGATTTGGAACAATTTGATGCGTTTGTAGAAAAACACTGGAAAAAACCATCAAGAGTTGCAGTAACAGTAAACAAAATTGAAGATACAATAGAAGAAAAACCAAAAAAAAGAGGTAGAAAGCCAAAAATAGAGCAATAATAATCAGGAGGTGAAATACAAGTGTCAAACCAAATTATCTTTATAATAATGGGAGTATCAGTTGCGTTAATGGTTGCAATAGGAATTGCCTATTATATAATGAACAAAAAAATGCAAAAGTCGGAATATAAAAAGATACAAAATTTACAAAGAGGAACAAAGGCAAGTGCATTCTCTTCAGAAATAATGTATCAAAAATTATATATATTCTTTTCAAGACTTCCATTCATAAAAAGATATGTATTAAAATTAAGAAGAAGATTAGAAATATTAAATATAGATGATGAATACATAACAAGACGTGATGTAGCAAAAATATTGACAAAAGCACTTGTAATATTAATACCGCTTATTATTATTACAATCGTTGTAACCAAAAACAATTACTTATTAATGTTCATTTTATTAATATTTGAATTATTTATGATAGATATTTTGATGGAGGGGTCTGTTGACAAAAAAGACACAGAATTACTTACACAGCAATTAGACTTCTTCTCAGAAATAAGGCATGCATATCATGAGTTTAACATGGTAGAAGAAGCTATATATCAAGTATCACAAGATGACGAAAAAGACATATCTAGACAAGGCGAAAAAATTTACGAAATATTAACTTCAGACGACCCAGAAACAGAACTGGAAAAATATTATGATGTTGCACCAAACAACTATTTAAAAGAATTTGCAGGTATATCATACCTAACAAAAGAATTTGGTGATAGAAAAGTAGATGGTGCTTCATTATACTTGAAAAACGTTGATAATATAACACAAGAAATGCAAATTGAAATATTAAAAAGAGATAAATTAAACTATGTATTTAGAAGTTTATCATTTATTTCAATAGCGCCAGTATTATTACTAGAACCAATAAAAAGTTGGGCAGTATCAAACTTCTCATTTGTAAAAAACTGGTATTATGGAAAATCAGGAACGATAGTCCAAATATTGATATTAATAATAACATTTATATCATATATACTAGTTAGAAAACTAAAAGACAATGGTTCAGTAAATATGAACACACAAAATACAGAAAATCCATGGCAAGCAAAATTATACAAAAATAAACTTGCAAAAAAAATAATAGACAAGTTTTTACCAAAAGATGGCTCAAAAGAATATAAAAAGGTAAAACAACTTTTAACAGATGCAGCTTCTCCATTAAAAATGGAATGGGTATATATAAATAGAATAGCAATAGCAATAGTAACATTTATAACATCAATATTTGTATTTATGTATTTACATCAAATAGCAATAGATTATGAGTATACACAACCGACAACAGATTATAATCTAATAAGTATGTCGGCCAAAGACGAAAAAAAGGCAATGGAACTAACAAAACAAGACAATGTATTTTTGGATATGTTTAGAGGCAAACTTGACACAACGCAAAAAGATATAGAAAGAGCATTAACTAGATCAAAATATTATAAAGACTCAACAGATGAAGAAATAGAAAAAGCAGCAGAAAGAATACTTGGAAAACTACAAGTTGTAAATAGTGAATCTTTTCAATGGTTTGAACTACTATTGGCATTTGTATTTGCAATAGTAGGATATATGGGACCAATATGGTTACTAATGTTCCAAGCAAAAATGAGACAACTAGAAATGGAAGACGAGGTAATGCAATTCCAGACAATAATACTAATGCTTATGAGAATTGAAAGAATAAATGTAGAAATGATGCTTGAATGGCTAGAAAGATATTCAAACATATTTAAAAGCCAAATTACAAGATGTGTTAATGACTACGAGGCAGGTGCATGGGAAGCACTTGAAAACTTAAAAAATGATATCTCATATTTACCATTAATAAGAATTGTAGAAAGTATGCAAGCAGCTGTTGAAAAAATACCAATAAAAGACGCATTTGACGAACTAGACTCTGAAAGAGAATACTACAGAGACAAGAGAAAAGAATCAAATGAAAGACTAATAAAAAGACAAGGAATGATAGGAAAAGTAATAGGATTTGCACCTATGGTATGCTTGTTTGTAGGATACCTAATTATTCCACTTGTATTCATAGGATTAACATCAATGTCAAGCACATTCTCTAGTATGTCATCAAGTAGCTTCTAATAAAAAAGCTTAAGTCGAAATTTTTTGGGCTTAAGCTAAACTTAGAAAGGAAAGAAAAATATGGAAAATGCTTCAAAGGCACTATTAATGGCAGGTGGAATGCTTATAGCTTTATTAATAATAGGTGCATTATTACTAGTATTTAATCAAATAGGTGACTATGAAAAAGCACAGACCACATCAGAAAAAACTTCACAAGTTGCAGATTTTAATAAAGAATATGCAAAATATTCTGGTGATAATATAAAAGGATACGATGTAATAACAATTATTAATAAAGCAATCGACTTTAACTCAAAAGAAGGAACAACAAAAGAAACAGCAAATTCTGTTGATTACAGTAAAAAAATAACAATAACAATTACAAATATGAAAGCATTCACTAACAAATATGGAGTTGATGATGCTACAGAATGGCTTAAAGGAAAGGTAGATACTTATTCTATAAAAAGTTCTACAGATGTGATTCCACAAGGAATAAAGACATTTTCTTCTTTAGAACAAAAATATAAATTATCTAAATTAAGTAATTTATCAGCAAACTATGACTCAATCAAAAATGGTGATAAAACAGTAAAAGACATTTTAGGAACAGATGATAGTAGCATAACTTTAAATGTTATAGCACAATATAGGGAATATTCTGAATTTAAAAACTCGACTTTTAAAAATACAGACATTCAATATAATGGAGACCAAATAGTAGGAATGACATTTCAATTTGTAAAATAAGGAGTAAATTATGGAAAATGCATCAAATGCCTTAATAATGGCAGGTGGAATACTAATAGGGGTACTAATATTATCACTGGCAGTATACCTATTTGCAGACTTTGGTTCAACATCTGCTGAAATAAATAAAAGAACAGAAGAACAACAGCTTGTACAATTTAACTCAAAATTTACTACATACGAAACTAACGAAAAAAAATGGACAGTATATGATGTTATCACAGCAGCAGGATATGCACGTGAAAACAACAAATATTATACTGACGATGAAAGTGACGGTAAAGTAGACAATTCTTATTTTGAAAACAACTACAAAATAACAGTTAGATTTGAAAGTATAAATGGTACAACAGACAATTTACAAAATTATGATACAAGCTACTATAATAAAGCAATACAGGATGAACAAAAAAATGTTACTGAACTGCCAAAATATAGTTGCATTATAACATATCATGATAATGGTAGAGTTAAGTCTTTAACATTTAAAAAATAGTAAAAAAAAATAAAAAAATATTGAAAAAAAAACATATAAATAGTATAATAAAAAAGGACAAAATATGAAAAAAATAGTTTTATTTTTTGCAATGATAATTATTGTAATTAGTGGGATTTCTTATATATTTTTAAACTATAAAGCAAATTACAATATATCAAAAAAGGCAAACTTAGAATTTGAAAATTATCTGAATGTAGAAGTATCTGGTACAGACTTAGTAACAGTTATGAACAGAGCAATAGACAACAACGAAAAAAATGAAGTTGAAAAAAACAGTAAAGGGATATATAAAGATAATGAAAAAAATTCTATAAGTATAGAAGTTAAAATAACAGATAATGATACAATATATCAAATGGAAACATTTAATAAAAATGGTATGCAAGATTTTTTAGCATATTATGGAAATATAAAATTTAAATGTACAAATATAGAATATCATCAATCAACCAAAAAAGTAAAATATATGTTATTTGAACAAATTACAAATTAATTTAGTTTTTAATGTTACTAATATGAAAGTTAGTATTTTAAATATAAAAAAACAAAGGAGGAAAAAACATGGAGAATGCATCAAAAGCATTAATTATAGCAGGTGCTATATTATTATCAATTTTGTTAATATCTTTAGGAATAATGGTATTTAACCAAGCACAAGATACAATTGGAAATAGTGGTATCTCAAAAGCACAAATTTCAACATTTAATAGTGCATTTACAAAATATGAAGGAAATTTAAAAAATGGTACAGATGTTAAAGCATTAATTTCCGAAATAAATGCAAGTAATGCAAGTGATAAAGCAGACAATAATGATAGGGAAATAACAATAACTGTTGATGGGAAAGCAGTAACAACTACATCAAGTGTATCAAGTGTTAAGAAGTATGATGTTTCATTTGAAACAGATGGAAACACAGGATATATAAATAAAGCAGTAATTGTAACACATAAATAATAATAAAAATAATAATAAATAAGGAGGAATAATAATGGAAAACGCAGCAGACGCATTAAAAATGGCAGGAGCCGTATTACTATTTGTATTAGCATTATCCATTATTATTCCGTTTTTTTCGCAAGCAAGACAAACAACGGATATGATATTGGACGCTAGGGATAGAGAAACTGTATATATGAATGGAGACTATTATTACAAGGCAACAGGAACAGAAAGACAAGTAGGAATAGAAACAATAATACCAACAGTAATGAGAGCATACCTAGAAAATTATAAAATAGTTTTCAATGGATTACCAGATTCAATTTATACAATAAATTTAGCAGGTGATAGAATAGAAAAAAACATTCTAGACTTAGAATCAAATAATGGTACTAAATATCAAAATGTAACACTTGCAAATAATGATCAAAAAGCTGAATTTTTATGTGGAATTTTATATCATAAATTTAAAGGAAGCGAAGCAGACTTTAACAAAAAATTTAATATTGAAATAGGAAGGACATCTTTATGTGACATGATAACAAGAGAGGTATCAAAAGGAAAAATAATTACAGAAGAATTGGGAGTTTATTATCAAAATGATGATGAAGATGTACCAGATGTAAATAAAACACAAAAAAGAATTATAACATATACAATAAAAAACAAAACATAATAAAAGATATAGTATACAAAATAAAAAAGGAGGTTTAAATGAGTGACACATTAATAACAGTAGTTGCCATACTATTAGCAGTAGTATTATTAGTAGTAATTCCATTGCAAGTTACATCACAAAGAGTAGACACAATGTCCAAATTAGATGTAGACACATTAACTTCCAATTTTGTAGACAAAATAAGAACCGTTGGAGGACTAACAAAAGATGATTACAATAATTTTACACAAACATTAACCGCAACGGGTAATACATACGATGTCAATATGGAATTTAAAATTCTAGATGAAAATCCAGGTAAAAAAACAACACAAACAGTAAGAGACAAAATAGGAGAAAATGTATATTATTCAGTATATACATCACAAATCGAACAAGGAATAGAAGATTCAAAAGACAATAAATATTCTTTAAAAGAAGGGGACATAGTCTCAGTAACTGTAAGAAATACAAATTTAACAATAGGTCAGCAACTAAAAAACTTTGCTTATAAAATTGTCGGAAATGACACATACACAATATCAGCATCTAAAAGTGGACTAGTAGTATCAAATGGTTCAACATCATCAACAATAGCAAATAATGTTGAAAAGCCTGAACTTACAGCAGAATTAAAAGAAAGCGACTCAAGTGGTAAAGTAATAACAAAAAAAGATTCAAGCAGTACTGAAATATCAAATAGATGGACAAATAAAAATGTCTATGCTGAATTTTCAAGTAAAAATTATTATGACCTAGATTTAACTTATTTTATAAGAAGTACAATGAATAATAACACAGATTATATAACAGGTTATAAAAAATTGGATGGAAATAATTATACAGAAACAAGAGAAGGAGAATATAGCTATCAAGTCTTCTGGAAAACAAATGGACTTGAAAAATACTCTGAGATAGCAAACATAAAAATTAGAATTGATAGAACATCACCTGTAATAAAAAGTGTATCAACAAGTACTGTAAAAGGAAACACCAGCTATGTAGCGGTTTCTGCAGAAGATGATAAAAGTGGAATTGCAGGATATTACTATGCATGGACAGAAGCAAGTCAAACACCATCAGCACCAGATGTAAATGCAGATGGTTGGACAACTGCAAACTATATAACGGTTGGCTCTGAAAAAGATAACAAAAAATGTACTGTATGGGTAAAGGACAATGCCGGTAATATTTCACAAACAGGAAAAAGTGTTATTATAAAAGATGTAGTACCAAGAATAGTAGGCGTTAATTTAGATGGTGCAATAATAAAAAATGGTGAAACAGGAAGAATTAATGCAACTTTAATAGGCGGAAGTGATTATAAAGACATTAAATATACAATTTCAGATGGCTCAATAGCAACAATAACACCAAATGGAACACAAGTTTTAATAGCTGGAAAAAAAGCAGGGAAAGCAACAATAACATGTACAGTTACAAATTATGATGGTTCAACACAAACAGCAACATCAATCATCTCAATAGTAGGAGTGGAATTCTCACCAAATGGAGGATATTATTCAATTTCATATATTAACAAATCTGAAAAACTAACTCTAGCATCAACTGTAACAGTATATGGAGATCCAAATAAAACAGAATATGGCTGGACAAACTCAAGTACACAACAACCTAGTAGTTGGAAAGCATTTACATCAGGAAGAAATGTAACAAATACAGTAACAAATATTGGGGAATATTATTTATGGATACGTTTAACAGACCAATATAATAACTCTTCTACATACATAAGTAATAGATTCTACGTAAAATATAAAGTACCAGATGCCTCAGGAAATATTAAAGCTAATTACAGTAATACAAACTGGACAAATGGAAATGTAACAGTTACAGTAAGCTCAGAAATAAAGGAATTTACATTGCAAACAAGTACGGACGGAGAAAATTGGACAAATGATGTATCTAGAGAATTTGGAAGTAATGGAACTATGTATGCTAGATTCTATTATGAAAAAGAAAAAGAAGCCGGAGACCCAATGACAATAAGTGTAACAAATATAGATAAATCAGCACCAACAGCGTCTTCAGTAGAAATTAAAAACGTTACTACAACAGGATATGATGTATATGTATATGGAGTATCAGATTCACAATCTGGAGTTAATAGAGTACAGTTCCCAACTTGGACAGAATATAATGGACAAGATGATATTAAAGGTAGTTGGTGGGCAAATTCATCAGCAAAAGGATCACAAAGTGGTTCAACATGGATATATCATGTTAATACTAGTGACCATAAAAATGAATTCGGATTATATAATACACACATATATGTATATGATAACTTAGGAAATAGTAATTGTATTTGGACAGGAACAAAGACAATACCATTCTATGTATTTAACTATGGATTATATCCAGGATATAATTTCTCAGCCAAAAGTGAATACAGAGGCCATAATTGGGGAATAAAAATTGGAGACAACGCACTTACCGCTGATGGAAAAGGAAATAAATCAATGGTAATTTATCAGCCAATACAAAATAGAGGATTTACAAAATGCTATGTAGACTTAGAGGTTTCTTATGATAACCATAATTCATCTAATCCGAATGGATATTATTATTGTGATATGTTATTTAGCTATACAAGGGATATATTGCAGAATAACGGACAAACTAATAGGAAGCAATTCGACACTGTTTGGTTTGCAAACAATTCAAACCATGATAATATTCCTAGAAGAACCTTTGAAATAAACTTAAGTGGAGCGAGCTGGAAAGATTTCTATGTAGGATTCCATAACTGTGATAGTGCAGTAAGAATTTATAGAATATGGTTCGAATAAGCTAAAAGAAAACTATTAAATAGTTTTCTTTTAGGCAATATTCCAAAATACTTGAAAAATCCAATCACAAATGATATAATACAAATAGATGATTTATTAGGAGGAAAAGAAAATGAGTGATACACTAGTAACAATAATTGCAATAGCACTTGCTGCAATATTAATGTTCATATTTCCATTAATGACAATGTCAGACAGAACAGACGATGTTTCACAATTAACAGTAGACACAGCCACAACAGAATTTGTAGACGATATAAGAACAACAGGAAAAATAACACAAGACAAATATAGTCAATTTTTAGAGACAATAGGTTCGACAGGAAATACATATAATGTAGAAATGGAAGTACAAGTATTAGACGAAAATCCAGGAAAGAAAACAACACAAGCACAAAGAGATAAAATAGGAGAAAATGTATACTACTCAGTTTATACATCTCAAATAGAAAATGAAATTCAAAAATCAGGAGTATACAAAGTAAAAGAGGGAGATATAGTTTCTGTAGATGTAAAAAACACAAACCAAACACTATCTCAACAATTAAAAAATTTCTTCTACAAAGTAGTAGGAAATGATACTTATACAATAGCAGCTTCACATGGTGGAATAGTTACTGCAACAGGAAAATAAAATACAAAAGTTTCATGTAAAATCGCTTGTAATAGAAGATATTACAAGCGATTTTGCAAATGATAGCAAGAAGAACGAAAGGAAATAAAAAATATGAAGATACAAAGTTTAGCAATAATGTTCATAATAATAATTTTGCCGATTTCTTTAGTAATGCAGACATATGTACAAAATAGAGTAGAAACATTAAGTATGCAAAGCCAATATGACTCTAAACTAAAAGGTGCAACATATGATGCACTAAAAGCATACCAAATAAACTCATTTAATAGTGAAACATCATATTTAACAAACTCGAAAATGCGTGATATAGAAGCATCTGTAAACACATTCTTTAGCTCACTTGCAACAAACTTTTCAACATTAGGATATAATAAAGAATCATTACAAAGCTATGTACCAGCAGTAGTATATACAATGTATGATGGATATTATATATACTCACCATATACAAACACATGGGATGATGAAACAAAAGAAAAACACAGCTCAGATAAATCATTTAAGAACGGAGAAGAACTATATGGACTAAAACCATATGTATATTATAGTTGTAGATATAAAAAAAGTAATCTAGATGTAGTAATAACATACTCAATGGACAACTACATATCAATACAAGGAATTGTATCAGGAAAAGTAGTAAGCAAATATGGATATTTATTAAGTAATGTTAATCAAAGTGGAAGCAATGTAACATATAACGGTATTTCGATAACAGAAGAGCCAATATTAACAGAAAATGTATGTGTTGATGGAGAAGTTACTGAATTCCCATATATAAAAAGAAACGGAACAAAATACTACAAAAATGCAGATGGAGAAGTATTTACCGTTTTGAATGGAAAAAAACAAAAACAAGAAGGATTTTCTTTCCCAAGTGTGGATGAAAGCGCTAAAAACTACTATAAAGAATCTATAAGTATGAAAGAATTTATACAAAGCACAGAACTTGCAAATCTAACCATAAAGGATGCCGTAGACATTGATGGAGCTAATTTTACTCAATTAAGTGATAATAGTGGAAAAATATTTGATTTTGATCATAATGGAGGAATTGAAGCAGAAAACTCTAACTTCAATACACATAGAATAGATGTAATAAAATATTCAATAGAGAAAAATTTATCAGTAGCAATTTCAAATTACAACAACTACTCTAAAGCAAGTACAGACTTTCAAATGCCTAAATTAAAAGACACAGATTGGGAAAAAATAATTGATAACATATCAATTATAAGTTTTTTACAAGGAATGAATGTTGGAGGAAAAATATACAACGGATATTCTGTAATCACAAATACAAAGAACTCAGATGTAGTTGCAAAAGACGCAATATATATTAAAACAACAGATGACAAAGTTATTCATAGAGCAACAGAAACTGGATTGGGAAGTAAAGTGACAGGAGCAGTTGGAATATACAATATAGATATAGAAAGAAGAACTGGAGAAGACTCAAAGGGAAATACAATATATTATTATCCAAAACTAGGGACTTTATCTTATGATTCAATAATTACACAAAATAAAGTAAATCCAAATGAAACTATAGATGATGGAGTTAAAAAAATCTATTACACAGCACTTGGTAGAGAAAGAAAAAGTATATATAGAGAAACTTTAAACTTAGAACCATAAAATAAAAAGTTGGACCGGAAAATAATTTCCAATCCAACTTTTTAATATGTCTTATAAAGGATTAGCAACATCCTCTATTTCCACCGCAACAGCAGCAGATTATTAATATTAATAGTATGATACAGCAGCAGTCATCACCAAATCCGAATCCGCCACCACAACCTCTGTTCTCTGGCATAGTTTAGACCCCCTTTCCAAGCAAAAACTATTTTCTTTTTTGTGTTTTTCCTTGTTTCCTTTGTATAATACATATTATGAAAAAATAGAAAATTGGTTACAAAAAAATAAAATAAAATTTAGTATTGAATTTATAAAACAAATCGTATATAATGTGAGAAACAAAAGAAGGTAATAAAGCCTTAGGAAAGGTAGGAAAAATATGGCAGGAATAAAATTAAATTTAAAAAACACAGGAATATCACAAAAATCAATAATGGAATATAAAGAACAAGTAGAAAATATACACAAAGAACTACACAAAAAAGCAAATGACGAAAAAGACTTTGTAGGATGGTTAGAATTACCAACTAATTATGACAAAAAAGAATTTTCAAGAATAAAAAAAGCAGCCAAAAAAATAAAAAAAGAATCCGACATATTAGTGGTAATAGGAATAGGAGGCTCATATTTAGGAGCAAGAGCAGTTATTGAAGCATTAACAAGCACATTTAACAATATGCTTACAGAAAAACAAAGAAAATATCCACAAATATTGTATGTAGGAAACAACTTAAGCCCTAACTATATCAATGAATTAATTGAATATATTGGAGACAAAGATTTCTCAGTAAATGTAATATCAAAATCTGGAACAACAACAGAACCAGCAATTGCATTTAGAATTTTTAGAGAAATTCTAGAAAATAAATATGGAATAGATGAGGCAAGAAGTAGAATATATGTAACAACAGACAAAGAAAGAGGTGCATTAAAAACGCTTGCAGACAACGAAGGATACGAAAAATTTGTTATACCAGACAATGTTGGTGGAAGATATTCAGTACTTACTGCAGTTGGTTTATTGCCAATAGCAACAGCAGGAATTGATATAGATAAATTAATGCAAGGTGCACAGAATGCACAAGAAAGATATGATGACCCAAATTTAAAATATAATGAATGCTATAAATATGCTGTTACAAGAAATATTTTATACAAATTATATAAAAATACAGAAATATTAGTAAATTATGAACCTAAAATGCACTACTTTACAGAATGGTGGAAACAACTTTATGGAGAAAGTGAAGGAAAAGACCAAAAAGGAATCTTCCCAGCAGGTGTGGACTTTACAACAGATTTACATTCAATGGGGCAATATATTCAAGAAGGAAGAAGAAATTTATTTGAAACAGTTATATCAATAGAAAATCCAAAATCAGATATAACAATAAACAAAGATGAAGATAACTTGGATGGCTTAAATTATTTAGCTGGGAAAACACTTGACTATGTTAATAAAAAAGCAATGGAAGGAACAGTAAAGGCACATGTTACAGGAGATGTTCCAAACATAATGTTAACCATAGAAAATCTCGATGAAGAAAATATTGGTGAATTAATATATTTCTTTGAAAAAGCCTGTGCTATGTCTGGAATGATACTTGGAGTTAATCCATTTAATCAACCAGGTGTTGAGGAATATAAGAAGAATATGTTTAAATTATTAAAGAAACCAGGGTTTTAGGGACGGTCCTTAAAATCCCTTTTTAAAGGGAATAGGGGACAACCCTTTGTCGAAAAAAAGTCTCTCTGTTGCTTGAAAACAGAACTGAGAGGAAAAGAGGATATGAAATGATATTTAAAGAGCAATTTACAATGCAATTAAAAGATATAGGAAAAGAAAATTATATGAAAAATAGAGCAATATTAGAAATATTTGAAAACATAGGAACACATCACTCTGATATTGCAGGATATGGACCAAATGATATAAAAAGAACGGGAGTGACATGGGTATTACTAGACTGGAAAGTTCAAGTTTTAAAAAGACCTAAATATGGTGAAAAATTAAATGTATCAACATGGGGTAGAACAATGAAAAGAACATATACATATAGAGACTTTGAGATGTATGACAAAGAAAATAATTTGTGTGTGATAGGAACATCAAAATGGGTTTTAATAGATATTGAGACTGGAAAAATTGCAAAAATAACAGAAGAAATTTATGAAAAATATCAAATTGAAGAAAAAAGCGTATTCAACATAGAAGAATTGGATAAACTAAAAGCACCGGAAGAATTTAGTAATGAAATTGAATATAAAGTTTCTAGAAGAGATATTGATTTAAACGGACATATGCACAATTTGTATTATTTAGACATAGCATATGAGGCATTGCCAGAAGAAGTATATGAACAAAGACCATTTGACAATTTTAGAATTCAATACAAAAAAGAAGTAAAATTGGGCGATGTTGTTAAATGTAGATATACTTTTAAAGACGGAGAACATATTGTATCTATTTTTAATAGTGATGGAAGTAGACCACATGCAATTGTAGTTTTAAAATAGAGATATAGTGTTAAAATTTTTCGGGATTTGGGGACGGGTCTTCAATCCCGAAAAATTTTAAAAAAATGTTGAAAAATGGTAATTAGTTGTGATATAATAGATATCGGTTAAAAAAAAAGGGAGGAATAAAAATGAAACAATTAAGAAAAACAAAAATAGTTGGAACAATAGGACCAGCAAGTGAAAACAAATTAGAAGAATTATTTAATGCAGGTCTAAATGTAACAAGAGTTAACTATTCTCATGGAAGCTGGGATGAACAATCTGAAAAAACAGAAAACATAATCAAATTAAGAAAAGAATTAGACATACCAGTAGCATTATTATTAGATATGAAAGGTCCTGAAATAAGAACAGGAATGTTGTACACAGGAAAAAATAAAAAAATTGAATTAAAAGATGGACAAAAATTCACATTATTCAATGAAGATATTGAAGGAAACGAAGAAGGAGTTTCTGTAACATACAAAGAATTATATAAAGACGTACAACCAGGTACAAAAATATTAATCGACGATGGAGCAATTGAATTAAAAGTTGACGAAGTTGCTGGAAAAGATATAGTTTGTACAGTAGTTCATGGAAATGGATTAGGAAGTAGAAAAACAATGAACTTACCTGGAACAGTAATCAGATTACCAGGTTTAGCTGAAAAAGATAT
>CAKPJK010000020.1 GCA_934162615.1 uncultured Clostridia bacterium | reverse complement strand
TCCTGTTGTTTGTTCACAAGTTACTTCTGCCTTTTTTTTATTTTTTGCCACTGCTACAACTTTTATGCTATATTTTATTCCCTGATTTAATTTTTCATATGTATATGTATTTTCGTTTGATTCTTTTATCAATTTATAATCTGAACTTGAAGCATCTTTTATATAATATTGTAACTTTCCGCCTTCATTTCTTTGTGTTTCTACTTTCACAGTAATTGTGCTTGATGTATTAGATTTTTCTGTTATTTTTATTGCTGGCCCTAAATCCTTTATTTTTCCTAAGCATATCACACCACTTTTACTTACTTTATATCTGTCTCCATCTACTGTTACATAGAAATACCAGTCCGTCGGTTTATAATCTTCTTCATTTTTTATTTCTGCATCTATTTCAACATTTTTTCCAATTTCCTTCAGACTTTTTATTTTCTCATCTGTTGAAAGTATTGAATGCGCTAAATCTACAATATCATGTGCTGTACCATCTGCTTTTTCCGCTTGTGCACTCATTAAATTTAAATTTAGATTTTCTTTTACTTGTCCCCTTTTATTTTCGACTTTTGCTTGTTTTGCTTGTTCAAATAGTCCACTTCCTGTAATTGCCTGTATTGATACTGTTGATAATATTAATAATAAAATTATTGTTATTACAAGCGCAACTATTGATATTCCTTTTTCACACTGTATCTTTTTATGTATTCTTTTATTATTTTCTAGTTCATTTATTTTCATAAAATTCCCCCTTATCATTTGTTTATATTTTTCATTTTTTAAAAATTTATATCCATGTTATTATATATAATTTTCTTTAACATTTCAATATTTTTTTATATTTTTAACATAAAAATAATATAACGGTAATATTTCTGTAAAATATTATAAAAGCATTAAAAAACTAATAAAAAATCAAAGCTTTTTAAATAAATTTTTAATTTTTTATTAGTTTCTTGAATTTAGTTATATTTCCATTTGACTTGCTAAAAATGTCGCAGCAGATTGTGCTACTTTCTTTTCAACTTCATTCATTTTAGTATTTGAATCTTTAGACATCAATATAACTGTTCCAATTGTATCTCCATTTGATATTATTGGATACACAATTTGCGATTTATTTTTCTTTTCATTTGTGTCATTTCTTGTTATAGGAACTGCCTTATCACTATTTTCTTTGCTTGTATAAACTTCTTTATCTTCCATAAGTTTTTCAAGTTCTCTACTTACGTCTTGTTCCAAAAATTCTTTTTTAGAACCTCCTGATACTGCAATTATAGTGTCTTTGTCAGTTATACATGCAATGTGCCCTGTTGTTTTTGCTAAAGTTTCGGCATATCCTGTTGCAAATTCTGATAATTCTCCGATTGGAGAATATTTTTTTAATATTACTTGACCTTCTCTGTCTGTAAATATTTCAAGTGGGTCTCCCTCTTTTATTCTTAAAGTTTTTCTTATTTCTTTTGGAATTACCACTCTTCCTAAATCATCTATTCTTCTTACTACTCCAGTTGCCTTCATTTTTATCCTCCTTTAATTTCAAGTCTATTCTTATTATCTCAAAAGAGGAAATTTTTATACATTTTTATTTAATTTTTTTAAGCAAATTGGACAATACTTTTGTATTGCCCAATCTTTTATATTTGTAAATTTATTCAATTTTTTTAACTATATTTCTTCCTTTTTTGGTAGAAAACTCATTTTATATTTGTCTAAAATATAGCCCAAACTGTTAGAAAATTCTCTAAGCATAACAATTTTGATTGATTGATCTTTTCCCTTTAAGTAGTCATCTATAACTTGTTTTAATTGCTTGATATTTTTCATTTCCGGTTCAATTTCCTTTGTGTATTTTTCTGCTCTTTTTATTAATTTTTCTTTTATTAATACTATATCTTCATTACTTGCACAAGAAATTCTTTGGAACAATTGATATACATCATAATATTTAAATATTGGTATGTTCATGCATTCTCTGTCAAATTTTTCATAGAAGCTTTCCATTTTCATAGGTATGCATTTGAAGATTTCTTCTGCCTTTTCTTTATACATTTTATCTAATAATTGAGCATTTAAGTTGTTAAAATGTTTTATTATATCATCCATGTCTTCTTCCACTTGTTCAATTGCTACTTTTGAAAGTTCTTCTTCAACATTACTGCAATATGAAGATTTTAATGAAGATAAATTCATTCCATTAAAGAACACACTTTTTAATGTTTTTATGTCGTAATCTATTAGGCCTTTTCTTGAAAAATAACTGAAATATGCATATATTTTTACAATATCTATTAATTCTAGTGTGCCTTCTTTTACATTTTCTAGTACTTCTTTTATTATTTTATCAAACTCATCATCAGATATTTTCCAATATTCTTCTGTAAGTAGTCTTTTATATCCTGGTAAATTGTCTGTGTCTACTGTGTTTCTTATTGTTTCCATGTTTTCTTTAAATAGTCTCATATCAAATATTCTTGTTCTTACATAGTATTCTATAAATTTGAAGAATCTATATTCTGCTTTAAAGTTGTAATAATAGTTGCTATCAAATTCTTTTATATAGAATTGTCTATTGTCCATTAATGTTCTTGATGATACTAATATTGATTTATATTCTTCGTTGTCTTTGATATTTATAAATTTGTCTTTTGTTATTTTTCCTGCTTTTATTTCAAATGATATCGCTATTGTGAATATTAACATTGTTTGCATTACTCTGTTGTTTGTGTTTGGATAATTTTTTTCTACCATTTCATATATTTTTTGAAAGTCATTTAATGCGTGTTTTAATATTCTTAAGTTTCTAGTTCCGCTTCTTTCAAATGTTAATATTATTAGTCTTGTGTTTTCTCTTAAGAATCTTATTAAGTCTGGATTATTTTCGTATCTCATTAAAATTCCGTTTATTATATAATCAAATTTTGGTGCATATTCAAATGTTTCGCCAATTAATTTTTCTTTAATTCTTTCATAATCATTTGCTTTGTCGAATACATGCTCTATTTTGTTTTTGATTTTTTCTACCATTGGCTTATCTGTTGTGTTTAACTCTCCTTGTTTGTCTAAAAGATATGTTGCTATAAATGTTTTCATTTCTAGGTTTGAACTTTTTAGTTTAGTTGAAAGTTCTTTTTCGTTACATATTATTATTGTTTTTATGTGGTCATGTTCAACAAAGTTGTTGATGTAACCTAGTATGTCTATAACGTCAACATTTGCTCTCTCCAAGTCGTCAAAGCACAAAACTTTGTCATCTGTTGAGAAGAATTCAGAATAGTCTAGTTTGTCTCCATTTTGCGTAACTCCAAAAAAGTTTGCCATGTCTAGTCCTGTTTTTGCATATTCTGGTATTGTTGTTTGTCCTGTTGTTGCCATAAATTTTCTTAAGTTTTTGTCCATTAATTGTGTTGTTTCTATAAATATTTTTTTGCTTATGTCTTCTAGATTTGATATTCCATATAGTGACATGTATATTGTTGTGTATCTTTTTCCATTTAGTTGCATTGATTCTATCTTTTTTCTTATTTTGTTGTTCCAGAAGTGTGTTTTTCCTACACCCCATTCTCCATTTATCATTACTGCATAGTCTGTGTAATCTGACCTTACATAGTCTAATATGCTTTCTACTAAATCTTCCATTTTTTCACTCCATTTCTTATGCCCCTATTGTTTGCACTTTTGTAGTTGTTCTTTCGGGGGACATTGTTAATCTTTTGCTAATACTAGTATTCCTATTCTTTTAGGATTTGCTTGTTTTAATATTTTGCTACATTCATTTACTGTGCTTCCTGTTGTATAAATATCGTCTACTAATAATATTTTTTGATTAGTAATTTTTTGTGGATTTTGTAGACTATATACACCTTGTATGTTGTTTTGTCTTTCTTCTTTGTTTAGTTTGCTTTGTTCTATTATATTTTTTGTTTTTATTAGACAATTATTCACAAGTTCCAAATTTGTTTTGTGAGCTATTTCTCTTGCTATAAGCAAACTTTGATTATAGCCTCTTTCTTTGTATCTTTTTTTGCTTATTGGAACTGGTATAATTTTATCATATTTTTTTATATTTTCAAATATTTTTTTATTATTTAACAAAAAATTTACAAATGTTTTATACATGTATGATTTTTCATTGAATTTGTAGTCTAATATTAATTTGCGTGCTTGTCCTTCATATTTAAATATGTACATTAATTCTTCAAAGTTTTTTTCTTCTATTTCTTCTTTTCGCATTATGTTTGCTTCTGCTTGCTTTTTTAGTTCTACATTACATTTGATGCATATTCCTTTTGGTGCTATTTTTCCACATATTCCACATATTGGGGGATAAAGTAGGTTTAAGATTTTTTCTTGAATTTTAAAAATTTTGCTCACTCTTTTCTTGATTTAAAATAGGGAATTAGTAATAAAACTAATCCCCCGACTTTTTAATTATTAGTATATTAATTATACTTTATTTTATGTCTATTGTCAACAAAAAGTTTTCGACAAATTATGACAAAATTGCTATTTTAAGCCATATACACATAACTTCTATATAAAACTTTTTTCTAATCCTGTGCAATCATTTTCAACTTAAATTCTAAACCAGTATTACGCTTTTTACTATCAACATTTTGAACCATATAATTAACAATCCTATCACTGCCAATAATAATTAAAAGTTTTTTAGCCCTAGTAATACCAGTATATAATAAATTTCTAGTTAACAACATTGGTGCAGACGCAGGAGCCAACATTATAACAACATCAAATTCACTTCCGCTGTGCCTTGTGTATTGTAATAGCATAACTATGCTCTATTTGGTCTAAATCTGTATACTCATACCACGCTATTTTTTCGTCGTCAAATTGAATTTTAACAACCTTTTCCCTTTCGTCAATTTCTATTATAGTTCCCATCTCTCCATTAAATACACCTGTACCTATTTCCTTTTTATCCTTTGGTTTTGCAAGATACATTGATGTCCAACTGTTTTCTTCTGACTTTCCATCTATTTTTCCTGTTCCAAATGGCTTTGCTTCTCTTTCCCAGGTAATATCGTAATTATTTTTGATTTGCATTACTCTATCACCAACTCTATAAACCACATCACCCATTTTTCTTTCTGGTAACTCGTCTACATTGGGATTTAAAACCGCTTGCAATGCTTTGTTTAATTCTCTAGTCCCTAAAGGTCCTTTTTTAGTTGGTGTTAGAACCTGAATATTTTTGAAAAAGTCATAATTTCCAAACTTTTCTAATCTTCCTGTTGATAAACTGATTACTTCCTGCAACATTTTTTCTGTTGAATTTTGTCTTATAAAAAAGAAATCTTGTTTTGTATCTTCTTCAATTTCTTCGTCATCATTTTTGATGAATCCTGAACCACTGTTTACTCTATGGGCATTTAAGACTATTTTACTTTTTGCAGCCTGTCTAAAAATTTTATCTAATTTTACAGTATTAATTGTCTCAGAATTTATTAAATCTTTAAGAACACTTCCTGGCCCTACTGATGCCAATTGGTCAACATCCCCTACTAAAATTAGTTTTGTTCCCTGATATATACAATTTAATAAGTAATTCATTAAAAACATATCCACCATTGACAATTCGTCAACAACTATTAGGTCTGCATCTATTGGTTCCCCCTTATAATCGCTATGTCTTGAATAAATTCCTTCATCATCTAATTTTCCAATTCCTAATAATCTATGTAAAGTTGACGCTTCTTTTCCTGTCGCCTCCGTCATTTTTTTTGCTGCTCGTCCTGTTGGTGCAGTTAAAACAACCTTTTTCTTTCTTTCTTCAAATAAATCTATTATTGTTTTTATAATTGTTGTTTTACCTGTACCAGGTCCACCCGTTATGATTGTTACATTACTATCATTTATTGATAAAACCGCTTCTCTTTGTTTTTCTGATAATTCTATATTTGATTTTTTTTCTACACCTTTTAGTGCATTTTCAATATGTTCTATTTTTTTTAAATTCTTACTTTTATCTAATCTGATTATTCTTGTTGCAATTTCTTTTTCTACATTATAAAAATTTTCTAAGTAAATCCATTCTGCATCATCTCTTGTTTCAGCATAGATTTCGTCTTTTGCTTTTAAATTGATTATATTATCTTCAACTGCTTCTGTTGTTACATCTAATAGTGATATTACATAATCAATTAAATTTTGTTTTATAACACATGAATGCCCATTATATGTGGCCTTAATTAGTCCATATTTTATACCGCTTTCAACTCTTTTTTGATTATCATAACTTATTCCAAGTTTTAATGCCATTTGGTCTATTTGCTTAAAGTCAACTCCTCGAGCCATATCTATTAAAATATATGGGTTTGATTCAATTTGCTCTATTGCATTTATTCCTAACAAATCATATATTTTTTTTGCATTTTCTGCACCAATTCCAAATCTTTCTAGAAATCCTACTATTTGCCATACTTCCCAGTTTTCTATAAAACTTTCTGACATTTCTATTGCTCTACTTTTTGAGATTCCTTTTATTTGTGCTAATTTTTCTGGTTCGAATTTAAATACATTTATTGTATCTTCTCCAAATGTTTTTATTATCTTTTTTGCTGTTGCTTCTCCTATTCCTTTAATACTTCCATTTGCTAAATATTTTTCTAATGCCCCTAATGTTTCTGGCATTAATTTTTCGAATGTTTCAACTTTGAATTGTCTTCCATAGTCTTTGTGTTCTACAAATTTCCCTTCTACTTTTAGTGTGTCTCCGCTTTTTACAAATGGTAAGTACCCTACTATTGTTGTTTCTTCTTCGTCTGTTTCAAATACCGCTATTGTGTAACTGTTAACTTCGTTTTGATATATTATGTCTGTTACTTCTCCTTTGATTTCCAATAATGTTCTCTCCTTTGTTTTTGACTTATATCTCTTATTTTGTTCTTTTAGTTTATCATATTTAAGAGTAAAAAACAAGTGGAAGATTATTGTTCGTCCACATTATCTATTATATTTTTGCATTCTTTCCAATTTGTTACTTTTAGTATTTCGTAGTCTTTTGAAAGTTTTTTTGCTATTTCTTTGGTATTATCACTTGAATTTAAGTCTGCAACTATAATGTTTTTTAGGTATTCTTCTCTTCCATAAAGTATTTTAAATAGCGTTGAACGTAAGAATCCTTCTATTTTTTCTTCTTGATTTTTTACTGCTATTATTACATATATTCCTTCTGATTTAAATTTTGTGTATTTACTTATGTATATAATGTTTTTTATAATCTCAAATAAACCATAAATGGCTAATGTCCAAAATATTGTGTTTAATACAAATTCCAACATTTTTATGCCTCCTATGGTTTATAATATGTTTTTTTTATTCTGTTGTTACTATATAAATTATTTTTTATTTTTATAGAAAACTTGAATTGTAAATAATATTCTATTATTTCTTTTTTATTTTATTTCATATGCATGTTCTGCTGAACTTCCATCTCCTGTTTTTGTTGTATCTAATTGGACATTTGAATTTAATGTTATTACAGGACGAAAAGCAAAATTTCCAGGTGTTTCTTTTTTATTAGAATTATATAAACCATATGCGTGAACATAACTGCCATTTACATATCTAATAAGATAATATGCCTCATTTACATATGGATCCACACAACGTGATGATATCCAATATGCATTTGTTTCATCTCCAATAATCATCTCATAAAATATTTTATTGATAAACTCATTTGAGTTCTTAAAACTATGTGCCCAAAAAGTTCTTTCCAAAGAATTATTACTTGATAATGCACTTCCTGTTATAAATTCATTTTGTTTACTAACAGATAAAATATCTTTAGAATTAATTGATTTTTCAACATTATATTTTTCTTCTTGTTCCATTATTTTGGGATAATTAATATCTTTAGGCTCGTATTTTTCTCCATAACCTTCATTAAAATTTGAAAAATCTTTTTCTATAATTTTTCCCTGTATATCTTCTATTTTTAAATTTTGAACATTATTTGAAAATTTTAAATTATTATATAATGTACTACAAGTGTCATCCAATAATTTTACTGCATTATTGTATCCATTATATCCGTTTAGAGTTATTTTTGATGTTGTTGGTTCTGCACTAATTAATCTAACATTTCCATCTTTTACATCAAGTACTCTCCAATTTAATTCATCTTGGTTTAATGTTGATTCTGTATTGTTATCTGAGCCAGAATATGTTTCTAAATTAGAAATTAATGTTTTATAGTTTTTATCATCTTTTGTTACTGTATCTGGTGTATATCTTATATAATCTCCAACTTTTATTGTTCCATTATTTACTTTATATACAAGTGTTTTCTCGTCATATTGATCTAGTGCTGTTTCATACTCATCCAATATTTTATTTTGTTCTTTTTCTGCATTTTCACTTGCACTTTTTGCTTCTTTTGCTTTTCCAAATAATCCCGTATTTGTTAATGCAGATATTGAAATGCCAGCTAATATCAATAAAATTACTATTGTTATTACTAGTGCAACAAGTGTAATCCCTTTTTTGTTTTCCTTTAAATCACATTTGTGAATATTCCCAAGGCTTTCTTGTATTCTTTCCATGATTTTTTCTCCTTTGTTTTTCAATATTATTTTAATTTGCAGTTTGTTCCTGTAAGTTAAATATATCATATCCTACTTTCAAATTCAATACATAACATTTATGTCATATATTTGTAAAAAAAAAGAAATAATTTTGTAACATTTACAGTTTGTTCCTGTAAGCAATCATATAATTTTGTTATACAATATCAAAGAATGAGTTAACTCATATGTTATTGCAAATTAATAATCACTACTAACACGCTTTTCGTAAGTTTTTGCAATAACTTATTGATTAATTGTATGAAAGGAACATAAAAAATGAAAGTAAAAACATTGAATGGAAATTTGAATATAATTGGAAAAAATATAAAAAAATATAGGACGCTAAAAAAAATGTCACAACCCGAAATTTGTAAACAATTGGATTTGTTGGGAGTGACAATGTACAATTGTGACATATATGAAATTGAATATGGAAAAAAGACTGTAAAAGATTTTGAAGTTTTGGCTTTTTGCAAAGTTCTTGGCATTACATTGGACGATTTATATTCTGGAACTGAAAAATATTACGAAGCATAACAATTTATTCATATTTTTTTGTAAAATAGAATAAACCATAAATATCTTTTATATCTATGGTCTATTTTTATTATCAAATATTCTCTTTATCTATGATAATGATGCTTTTAGCATCCAAATTATCTTTCCATATTCCATAATATACTCATCAATTAAAGATGAAGTGGCATACTCTCTCTGATTATCAGCCTCTTCTTTTATTGATATGGTTTTATCTTTTAATTTTTGATAATCGGTAATTAAGTTTCTGTATATTTCTTCTGATTTTATTTTTTTGTTTTCTGCTTCTTGTATTGTTGATTTTTCCATATAGTCTTTCAGTCTTCCTAGTGGTTGTCCTTTTAAAATTACTATATGTTCTGCTATTTCGTCTATTTGTTCATTTATTTTGTTATATAGTTCTTCTAATTTTGCATGTACTTGAAAAAAGTCTTTTCCTTCTACATTCCAATGATAATTTTGCAATTTTCTGTAAAATACGTTTAAGTCTGCTAATAATTCGTTTAATTTGCTTTCTAATTCCATAATAAAACCTCTCTTTCTATGTTTTATTATAGACATTATTTTTTGTTTTATTCTTTTTTATTTAAAATGTGCTTATCATATTAAAAAAATGGATTTTTATTTAAACTCCTTTTTGATTTCTTTATAATTTGGCATATATTTTTCTACTAAATTCCAAAAGTCTTTTGAGTGATTCATGTACTTTAAATGACATAGTTCGTGTAGTATTACATATTTTATTGCTTGTTGACTGTATTTTATTAGTTCTAAATTTAGTGTTATATTCTTTTTGCTTGAACAACTTCCCCATGCGTATTTTATTTGCTTTATTGTTATTTTATTTGGTTTTAATCCAGTTTTTTGTATGAGTTCATTTGTATTTTTTTCTATTATTTCTTTGAATTTTTCTTTTGTGTATAGTGCTTCTTTTTCTTGTTTTTTATTTTCTTTTTCTAGTGTTTTTTGTATCCATTCTGTTTTTTGTTCTATTATTTTTTCTATTTCTTTTTTACTGATTCGTTTTGGTGCTTTTACTATTATTTTTCCGTTTTTTATTTGTATGTATATGTTTTTTATTTTTGAGTATTTTATTTCATATTCTGGTATTTTGTTATTCATTTTATTCCTCTTTTATGTAATATAAAAAATGCCCCTTTGGTAGTCGGTTTTCTTTTCAGTACCGTCCCCAAATGGACATTTTTTATATTATACTAATTGTAATATAGCAACTTCTGCTGCGTCTCCTCTTCTTGGTCCAGCTTTAACAATTCTTGTATATCCTCCAACGTTTTTACCTGCATATTTAGGTGCTATTTCGTTGAATAATTTTGCTGGTACGTCGATGTTGTTACCTTCAGCATCTTTTACTTTATTAACTTTTCTCATTATTTTTCTTCTAGCATTTAATCTAGATGGCATATCTTTTTGTCTCTTTTCAGTAGTTTCTTCTTTTACTACTTTTAAGAATTCTTTACCGTTTTTGCTTTTTACTAGTTCTGTAACTTTATTACCTTTTGAATCTAATTTAGCTTTAACAACTTTTACTTCTACTTCTTCAAAGTTATCTTTTTCTTTTATAGCAAGTGATATTAAACTATCAACTATTGATTTAACTTCTTTAGCTCTTGGTAATGTAGTTTCAACTTTTCCATATACTAATAAATCAGTTGTTAGGTTTCTTAACATTGCCATTCTAATGTCTGTTGTTCTACCTAATTTTCTATTTGTTGCCACTTGTATTTCCCTCCTTCAAAAATCTTAATATCCTATTCTTCTTCTTGTGCAAAGTCTAATCCTAATGAATGTAATTTTGCTGTTACTTCATCGAATGATTTTTTACCTAAGTTTCTAACTTTCATCATTTCTGATTCTGATTTGCTTATTAAGTCTTCAACTGTAGATATATTTGCTCTTTTTAAGCAATTATATGATCTAACTGATAATTCTAATTCTTCAATTGACATTTCAAGAACTTTTTCTTTCTTAGATTCTTCTTTTTCAACCATAACTTGTGTGTTTTTAGTTGTTTCTGATAAATCTATAAATAATTCTAAATGTCCTGTCATTACTTTAGCAGCTAAACTTAAAGCCTCATGTGCTTTTAAGCTTCCATCTGTCCATACTTCGATTGTTAATTTATCATAATCTACCATTTGACCAACTCTAGTGTTTTCAACATGATAGTTTACTTTTTTAACAGGTGTATAGATTGAATCTATTGGAAGTACAGATATGTCTTGATTTGGTTTTTTATTTTGTTCAGATGAATTGTATCCTCTTCCTCTATCAGCAGTTAGTTCCATTACAAGGTTTCCACCTTCTGCAACTGTTGCTATATGTAAATCTGGATTTAGTATTTCTACTGTTCCATCTGATTCGATATCTGCCGCAGTAACTTCTCCTTCTCCTTTGAAGTTGATTCTTAATGTTTTTTCTTCGTTTCCATCGAATTTTAATCTAACATTTTTTAAGTTTACTATTACTTCTGGTACATCTTCTACAACATTTGGTATTGTTGAGAATTCGTGTAATACTCCTTCTATTTTTACGCTTGTTATTGCGCATCCTGGAAGTGATGAAAGTAATATTCTTCTTAAAGAATTACCTATTGTTACACCATATCCTCTTTCTAATGGTTCACATACAAATTTTGCATAATTATTTGTTTCATCAATTTCTAGACATTCAATATTTGGCTTTTCAAATTCTATCATTTTTACCTCCTAAATTGAGACTAATCTCAAACTCCTTAAAAACTCTGTTAAGTTTTTTAAGTAAAATTTTAAAGTTTTGACTAAACCTTTACACTCACTGTCAAAAACTATTATTTTGAGTAAAGCTCTACTATTAAATGTTCTTCTATTGGAAGATCAATGTCTTCTCTAGTTGATAATCTAACTACTTTACCACTTAATTTTTCGTTATCTTTTTCTAACCAAGCTGGAACTGGTCTAGCTGAATTTGCTTCAACATTAATTTTTAACGCTCCATTATCTTTTTTGCTTTCTCTAACAGTGATTACATCTCCTGCTTTTACTAAGTATGATGGAATATCAACTCTTTTACCATTTACTTCGAATTGTCCATGGTTTACAAATTGTCTTGCTTGAGCTCTAGATGTTCCAAATCCTAATCTGTATACAACGTTATCTAGTCTGCTTTCTAATATTTGTAATAAGTTTTCACCTGTTACACCTTTTTTGTTTGAAGCCATTTCAAAATATTTTCTGAATTGTTTTTCTCCAACTCCATAATATGCTTTTGTTTTTTGTTTTTCTCTTAATTGTGTACCGTATTCAGAAAGTTTTGCTCTTTTTTGTCCGTGTTGACCTGGTGCGTAGTTTCTTCTTGATATACTACATTTGTCTGAGTAGCATCTTTCACCTTTTAGGAACAATTTTTGTCCTACTCTACGGCATCTACGACATTGTTCGTCTTTATATCTTGCCATTATTATTTACTCCCTTCTCTTATACTCTTCTTCTTTTTGGTGGTCTACATCCATTGTGTGGTATTGGTGTTACGTCTTTAATTGCGCTTATTTCTAGACCTGCTGTTTGAAGTGCTCTTATAGCTGCTTCTCTTCCTGCTCCTGGTCCTTTAACAAATACTTCTACTGTTTTTAATCCGTGTTCCATAGCTGCTTTTGCTGCTGTTTCAGCAACTTGTCCTGCAGCGAATGGTGTGCTTTTTCTTGAACCTTTGAATCCTAATTCTCCAGCACTTCCCCAAGAAATTGCATTTCCTTGTGTATCTGTTATTGTTACTATTGTATTATTAAAACTAGAATGAATATGTGCTGCACCTTTTTCGATGTTTTTTCTATTTCTTCTAGCAACTGGTTTTCTTGTTGTTTTATTATTAGCCATTTTCTAAAATTCCCTCCTTCATTGATAATAAGGTTTTATTCAATATTCTCAAAAATTGATTAAAATTATTAAGATGTGCATTTTTGATATTTATTACAAGGCGAGACTATACGTTTGTATGCCGAGATTTGTAATAAATGTTGAAAATGTGCAGATTGATGATTTTAATCGATTTTTCTATTTTTTACTCTTGCTAACTAACTTTCTAGGACCTTTTCTAGTTCTAGCATTAGTTTTAGTTCTTTGTCCTCTTACAGGTAAACCTTTTCTATGTCTTAATCCTCTGTAGCATCCAATTTCTGTAAGTCTTTTTATGTTTAAAGCAACTTCTCTTCTTAAATCACCTTCAACTGTGTATGATTCGTCAATAACTTTTCTTATGCTATTAACTTCTTCATCAGTTAAATCTTTTACTCTAGTGTCTGGGTTGATACCAGCTTTTGCTAGAATTTTTTGAGAGCTTGTTAATCCTATTCCATAAATATATGTAAGTCCTATTTCTACTCTTTTTTCTTTAGGTAGATCTACTCCTGCTATACGAGCCATATTATTTTGCACCTCCAAATTTTTTCTATAAAATTATATGTTTTGCAACATTTTGTTGCGGTGTCTCTATTTTTTCTAAAGGTGAAATGCACCCATGCTCTTGGGTCTTTAGATATCTTCAAGACATATATATAAACACAAATCGATATGTTAATACATATTTTATAAATATATATTTACAGCCGCTACCTATTTGTGTTATAAACTGTTTTATCCTTGTCTTTGTTTGTGTTTAGGGTTTTCACAGATAACTCTAATTACACCTTTTCTTTTTATTACTTTGCATTTGTCACATATTTTCTTTACTGATGGTCTTACTTTCATGTTTTTGCACCTCCTATTTTTTTACCTTTTGGTTTTTATATATTTGGGTTAATTTTTTACTTTTATTATAAATAAATTAAAAGTGATAGCTTTTTATTTTATTTTGCTCTCCAAGTAATACGTCCCTTTGTAAGGTCATATGGTGAAAGTTCTACTTTAACTTTGTCACCTGGTAGAATTTTTATATAATTCATTCTAAGTTTTCCTGAAATATGAGCTAATATTTGATGTCCATTTTCAAGTTCTACTTTAAAATTTGTATTTGGTAGTGATTCTACTACTGTTCCTTCTACTTCTATAACATCTTCCTTTGCCAAAATATCCCCTCCTATAAGAGCAATCTATTATTATTTATGGTTTTGTGTTTAATTATTTTGACTTAATTTTTCCTAAATTTCAGTAAATTTTCCACAATTTTTCCATTTTGATATAATAACTATTACATTATACATTATTTTTTTAGTATTGTCAATATTTCTGGCTCTTTTTCTGTAATTAAAATTGTATTTTCATAATGTGCTGCCATACTTCCATCTTCTGTTATAATTGTC
Organism: uncultured Clostridia bacterium; assembly: GCA_934162615.1. Lineage (GTDB taxonomy): Bacteria > Bacillota > Clostridia > TANB77 > CAG-508 > CAG-269. Next base: position 9,619 of record CAKPJK010000020.1, on the reverse strand, counting down.
CAGCCATCATCTAGTTCTAAAATGTTTGGTTTTCCTTGTATTACCATTGGTTCTATCGCTAGAGTCATGCCTGGTTCAAGTCTTATTCCTCTTCCTGCTTTTCCATAGTTTGGAATTCCTGGGTCTTCATGCATTTCTCTTCCAATTCCATGTCCTTGGAATTCTCTAACTACTGAATATCCTTGTGAATGAACATATTCCCCTATTGCGTGGCATATATCTCCTAATCTATTTCCTTTTTTTGCATATTTTATACCTTCAAAAAATGCTTGTTTTGTAACATCTATTAATCTTTGATTTTCTTTGCTTGTTTTTCCAACTACAAATGTTCTTGCAGCATCTCCATTATATCCATTTTTTAATGCAACAGTGTCTATACTTACAATGTCTCCCTCTTTTAGTTTTCTATATTTTGATGGAATTCCATGGATTACTTCGTCATTTATTGATACACATATTGATGCAGGAAATTTTGGAACTCCTCTTATTCCTGGGTCATATCCTTTTTCTGCAGGTTCTGCTCCTAATTTTCTCATAGTTTGTTCTGCAATCTCATCTAATTCTAATGTTGTCACTCCTGGTTTCATGTGTTTTTCTAATTCTTCATATACTTCTGCTACAACTTTGCCTGCTTCCCTCATTAATTCAATTTCTCTTTTTGATTTTATTGTTACCAATTTAGGTCGTCTCCTTTTTATAACATTTCACTTTATTTATAATTTTATTGACAATTTTATATATTTTAATTTTTTATTTTTATTTTTTATTTTTAAATTCTGCAACTAATTCTTCTGCTACATCTTTTCCTAATTTATTAATTGTTTTGCTTACAACTTCTGTTTCTAAGTTTCCTTGTTTTTCATAATAATCTACTAATGGACTTGTTTGTTCAAAATAACCTTTTAATCTTGCTTTTACAGTTTCTTCTGTATCATCTTTTCTTGTTACTAATTCTGAACCACATTTGTCACATATTCCCTCTACCTTTGGTGGATTTAAAACTATATTATAAACAGCTTTACATTCTTGATTTGAACATACTCTTCTGTTGACAATTCTTTCTATTATTTCTTCTTCAGGTGTTGTTAAGTTTATTACTTTATCAACTTTTTTTCCTTTTTCTGCTAATATTTTGTCTAATACTTCTGCTTGTTTTACTGTTCTTGGGAATCCGTCTAATATTATTCCTTCTTGTACATCTGGTTCGTTTAGTCTGTCTTCTACTATTTTTATTGTTACATCATCTGGTACTAATTGTCCTTTTGATATATATTGTTCTGCTAATTTTCCTAGTTCTGTTTGTTCTTTAATATTTTTTCTAAATATGTCTCCTGTTGATACTTGTTTGATTCCAAGTTTTCCTTGCAATAGTCCGGCAACAGTTCCTTTTCCTGTTCCTGGAGCTCCTAACATAATAATAATCATTAAAATCTCTCCCATTCTATTATTATCATCCAAAATCTTTTTTAAATTTTGTCAGACAATTTTTTAGATTATTTTATAATAATCTTTATAATATTTATTTTTTATATACTTTATTAGTATATACATATAATTTGTAAAGTATAATAAAATTTTCAAACCTCTCCCATCTAATGAGAGTTTCGAAAAAAAATTTTTCGACTCTCATTGATGGTCCCCACGACGGTTCTTAATTTTATTATATCTTTACAGATTATATCTTACTAATAAATAATAAACATTATAAAAACTATTATAAATAAAAATTATTACAAAAACCATTATAGGGTGATATGCAAAAACGCATACCTCCCCACAATGCAATTTTATTCTAAGAATCCTTTATAGTGTCTCATTACTAATAATGATTCTAATTGTTGTACAGTTTCTAATGCAACACCTACAACGATTAATATAGATGTACCACCAAATGCAACATTTAGTCCTGTAAATCTTAAAAGCATTGGTAATATTGCTATTACTGCTAAGAAGAATCCACCAAACCATGTTAATGTTGATATTATTGATGTTAAGTAATCTGTTGTTGGTTTTCCTGCTCTTATTCCTGGTATAAATCCACCATTTTGTTTAATATTGTTAGATACTTCTGCTGGGTTGAATGTTGCATAAGTATAGAAAAATGTAAATGCCATGATTAATACTAAATATACTAATGCATTAGCAATACTGTATCCAATTCCTACGCTTGAAGATGATGTAGCAATTGAGAATTTGTATACTCCTGCCCAGAATCCAGTTTGAGTTGCTATATCTTTTACAAATATTTGTAATATCATTGCTGGAAATGTTAAGAATGATGAAGCAAAGATTATTGGCATAACACCAGCCATTGCTAATTTCAATGGAATATGTGTATTTTGTGCTCCTACCATTTTTCTTCCAACTACTTTTTTAGAATATTGTACTGGTACTCTTCTTTCTGCTTGTTGTATAAATACAACACCTGCTATTAAAACTATAGCACCAATTATTAATCCAAGTGCCATCAATAATCCTGTTGTGCTAAATCCATTATCTGTAATTACTAAATTCCATAAAGTTGTTACAAAACTTGGTAATCCTGAGATAATACCAATAAAGATAATTATTGAAATTCCGTTTCCAATTCCTTTATTTGTTATTTCATCTCCTAGCCACATTAATATTGATGTTCCTGCTACTAATGAAATTACTACTAAAGCTGCTGTTGAGAAGTTTGTGTTAACAAATATTCCAGAAGATTTGTAAGAAACAAATACTCCTATTGCTTCAATTAATGCTAATACTAAAGTCAATATTTTTGTGTATCTGTTTATTTTCTTTCTTCCTTCTTCTCCTCCTTCTTTAGTTAATCTTTCTAAAGATGGGATTATCATACCTAGTAATTGAATTACTATTGAGGCTGTGATGTATGGACTTATTGACATTGCAAATACAGAGAATCTTGAGAACGCTCCTCCGGAAATCATGTCAATTAATCCTGCCACACCATTATTTGCAGTCATTGCTTCGCTTAATGTTATACTATTTACTCCTGGTACTGTAATATAACATCCTAATCTAAATATTACTATTAATAGTAATGTATATAATATTCTTTTTCTTACATCAGGTGTCTTTAATGCATTTTTGATTGTTTTAAACAATTAAATCACCTCAGCCTTTCCACCTAAAGCTTCAATTTGTTCTTTAGCTTTTGCAGTAAATCTTGTAGCTTTAACATTTAATTTTTTCTCTAATTTTCCTGTTGCTAATACTACTATTCCGTCATTTACTTTTCCGATTATTCCATCTGCTAATAATGTTTCTGCTGTTACATCGCTAACAGTTGATTTGTTTAACATTGTTAATGTTACTTCTGTGTAATTTTTAGCGTGAATATTATTGAATCCTCTTTTTGGTAATCTTCTATATAATGGTGTTTGACCACCTTCGAATCCTCTTCTTACTCCGCCACCTGATCTTGCTTTTTGTCCTTTATGTCCTCTTCCTGATGTTTTTCCAAGTCCAGAACCGATTCCACGTCCTACTCTTCTTCTTGAAACTCTTTCTTCAGCTGGTTTTAATTCTCCTAACTTCATTTTGCGCTTGCACCTCCTCTTTCTTTAACAGGGTACATTTTTCCATGGGACTATACGAACTTAATATTCTTACCCCATGTTAATGTGTTTTCCCTTTACTAAATTTCGTATTTTACTATAAAATTTCTTCTACTTTTTTACCTCTTTTTTTAGCAACTTGTTCTGCTGTTTGCATTGCTTTTAATCCTTCGATTGTAGCGTAAACAACGTTTCTTGGATTGTTTGTTCCAATAACTTTTGTTCTTATGTTTTTATATCCTGCAAGTTCTAGCACAGGTCTAACGCTACCTCCAGCTATTAATCCAGTACCAACAGCAGCTGGTTTTAATAAAACTTTAGCACTACCGAATTTTCCAACAAATTCATGTGGAACTGTTGTATCAACGATTGGTACTTCAACTAAGTTTTTCTTAGCTTCTTGCATAGCTTTTTTGATTGCGTCTGGAACTTCGGCTGCTTTACCGTTTCCAACACCAATATGTCCGTTTTCATCACCAACTACAACTACAGCACTAAATCTAAAAGTTCTACCACCTTTAACAACTTTTGCAACTCTGTTTATGGCAACAACTTTTTCTTTTAATTCGCTTTTTTCTTCCATTGGTTTTTATTCCTCCTCTTTTTATTCTAGAATTTTAATCCGCCTTCTCTAGCAGCTTCTGCTAATTCTTTTACTACACCGTGATAAATGTATCCACCACGATCAAAAACTACTGTATCAATATTTTTTTCTAATGCTTTTTTAGCTATCATTGCTCCAACTTCTTTAGCGGCTTCTTTATTAGCATGTTTTGTTTTTATATCTTTATCTAATGTTGAACAACTAACTAATGTGTTTCCTGCAACATCATCTATGATTTGTACATATAAGTTTGCGTTACTTCTATATACACATAGTCTTGGTCTTTCACTTGTTCCAGATACTTTTGTTCTAACTCTTAAATGTCTTCTTGTTCTTTCCATTTTTCTATCTGTTTTCTTAACCATTTTACAAACTCTCCTTTCACTCGCTTCGCTCGTTCATCGTCATCTAAAATTTTTTCAAAATTTTATCTGCCAAATCCCTTATTTAGCTCGAATTTTTATTTACCAGTTTTACCTTCCTTACGACGAATAACTTCATCAGCATATTTGATACCTTTACCTCTATATACTTCTGGTGGTCTCTTAGATCTTACAACTGCTGCTGTTTGACCTACTAATTCTTTATCAATACCTCTAACGATAATTGTATTTGCATTTGGAACATCAAAATTAATTCCTTCTGGAGCTTCCATAATTACTGGATGAGAATATCCTAAAGTCATGTTTATTCCTGTTCCTTGTTTTGCAACTCTGTAACCAACACCATTGATTTGTAATTCTTTAGTGTATTCATGTGTTACACCAATTATCATGTTATTGATTAAAGTTCTTGTTAAACCATGTAAACTTCTGTTAGCTGGTTCATCATTTTTTCTTGTTACTTTAATAACATTATCATTCATTTCTAAAGAAATATTTTTATGTACTTCTCTTTCTAAAGTTCCTTTTGGTCCTTTTACAGTAATTTTGTGTCCGTCTATTTTTACTTCTACACCATCAGGTACTGTTATAGGTTTATTTCCTATTCTTGACATTTTCTTTTCCTCCTTATTTTTGAATTATGTCATATAGCTTTCGCCTTTTTAATGGATATTACCATACATATGCTAGTACTTCTCCACCTACTCCTAATTGTCTTGCTTCTTTATCTGTTTTTAAACCTTGAGATGTAGAGATTATAGCTATACCTAAACCGTTTAATACTTTTGGTAATTCTTCTTTAGAAGCATAAACTCTTAATCCTGGTTTACTGATTCTTCTTAATCCATCAATTACTCTATTTCCTTTTTCGTCATATTTAAGAGTAACTCTGATGATTCCTTGATTTTCATCTTTTATTTCTTCGTAAGCTTTAATATATCCTTCTTTGAATAATATTTCAGCTATTCCTGTTTTCATTTTTGATGCAGGTATATCTACTGTTTTATGTTTTGATGTATTTGCATTTCTGATTCTTGTTAACATATCTGCGATTGGATCTGTAGTATTCAACTCTTTTTCCTCCTTTTCTTTATAAAGTATTTATATAGCTTTTTATTTTCGCTCTTTAAATTGATGAAATTGATTATATTGTGCATTTTTGAAATTAATAAAAAGCTGAAGTCGTACGTTTGTACGTCGAAGTTTTTTATTAATTAAGAAAATGTGCAAGATGATTAATTTCATCGAATTTTTACCAACTAGCTTTTTTAACACCAGGAATCTCACCTTTATGTGCTAATTCTCTAAAGCAAACACGGCAAATACCATATTTTCTGATATATGCATGTGGTCTACCACATAATTTACATCTATTATATTCTCTTGTGCTGTATTTTTGTGGTCTTGCTTGTTTTATTTTCATTGATTTTTTAGCCATAGTTTTTTATTTCCTCCTTTTGACTAGTTTTTAAAAGGCATTCCCATTAATTTTAATAATTCTTTTGCTTCTTCGTCTGAATTAGCTGTTGTTACGAATATAATATCCATACCTCTTAATTTGTCTACTTTATCATATTCGATTTCTGGGAATATTAATTGTTCTTTTATACCCATTGAGTAGTTTCCTCTTCCATCAAATGAATTTCCTGAAACTCCTCTAAAATCTCTAACTCTAGGAAGTGCTACATTGAATAGTTTGTAAGCAAAATCATACATTTTGTCTGATCTTAATGTTACTTTACATCCTATGTTTGCACCTTCTCTTAATTTGAATGCAGCAATTGATTTTCTTGCTTTTGTTATTACTGGTTTTTGACCTGTAATAATGCTTAAATCGTTCATTGCGTTTTCTAATGATTTAGGATTTTCTTTTGTGTCTCCTAAACCTATGTTTATAACTATTTTATCAAGTTTTGGAACTTGCATAACTGATTTATAATTGAATTTTTTCATTAATGCTGGAACTACTTCTTTTTCATATTGTTCTCTTAATTTTTCCATTATGTATTAGTCCTCCTTTCACTCACTATTATTTTAATTTTGCACCGCATTTTTTACAAACACGAACTTTTACACCTTTTTCTTCGCTATATCCAACTTTTGTAGTTTTTCCACATTTAGGGCATACTACGTTTGCTTTTGCACTTGGTATAGCAACTTCAACTGATATTATTCCGCCTTCTTCTCCTTGTTTTCTTGGTTTAACATGTTTTTTTCTGATGTTAGCACCTTTAACAACGATTTTGTCAGCTTTTGGTATTACTTCTAGTACTTCTCCTGTTTTTCCTTTATCATTTCCTGATAAGATTTGAACAGTATCTCCTTTTTTAATTCTCATTAGAGATTGCCTCCCTTCTTAAATTTTCTGATATTTACAAATTAAAGAACTTCTGGAGCTAAAGATAATATTTTCATATAATCTTTTTCTCTTAATTCTCTTGCAACTGGTCCAAATATACGAGTTCCTTTTGGTGTTCCGTCTTCTTTTATAATTACCGCTGCGTTTTCATCAAATTTTATATATGATCCGTCTTGTCTTCTTAATCCTTTTTTAGATCTAACGATAACTGCTTTTACAACATCACCTTTTTTTACAACGCCACCTGGTGTTGCTGTTTTAACTGAAGCAACTATAACATCACCAATGTTTGATGTTTTTCTATAAGATCCACCTAAACATCTAATACACATAATTTCTTTTGCACCTGTGTTATCAGCTACTTTTAAAATTGTTTGTTGTTGTATCATTTTGGTTATTCTCCCTTCATTATTTTATTATTGCTTTTTCAACAATTCTAACTACTCTCCATCTCTTATCTTTAGAAAGTGGTCTTGTTTCCATAACTTCAACTTTGTCACCTTCATGGCATTCGTTGTTTTCGTCATGTGCTTTTAATTTATATGTTCTTTTAACTGTTTTTCCATATACGTCGTGTCTAACACTTGTTTCAACTGCTACAACAACTGTTTTATCCATTTTGTCAGATACTACAGTTCCTGTCATAGTTTTACGAAGATTTCTTTCTTCCATTTATGAATCCTCCCTTTCTCTCACTGCGTTCGTTCATCATAAAATTAAATTTTTCAAATTTAATTTTACAAATCTCTCGCTCAGTTCGTTCATCGTCATTCAAAAATTTTTTCAAAATTTTTGTCTGCCAACTTTAAGCTTTGGCTTCTGCTATTTTTCTTTCTGTTAATACAGTATTTATTTTAGCTATATCTTTTTTAACTTCTTTAATTTTCATTGGATTATCTAATCCGTTTGTAGCTAAACTAAATTTTAATTTAAATAATTCTGTTTTTAGTTCACCTAATTCTTTTTCTAAATCTGGTGAAGACATTTCTCTTATTTTACTAATCTTCATCATTTCCACCTACCTTTTCAGATTCTCTAGCAACGAATTTTGTTTTATTAGGTAGTTTATTCATTGCAAGTCTTAAGGCTTCTCTAGCTGTTTCTTCTGGTACACCAGCGATTTCAAACATTACTCTTCCTGGTTTTACTACAGCTACCCAATATTCTGGAGCACCTTTACCTTTACCCATACGAGTACCGATTGGTTTAGATGTTATTGGTTTGTCTGGGAATATTTTAATCCAAACTTTTCCACCTCTTTTTATATAACGAGTCATAGCAATTCTGGCTGCTTCGATTTGATTACTTGTAATTAAACCTGCTGTTACAGCTTGTATTCCGTATTCTCCGTCTGTAACTCTATTTCCTCTTGTTGCTTTTCCTCTCATTCTACCTTTTTGTACTTTTCTATGTTTTGTTCTTTTTGGCATTAATGGCATTATTGGTCTCCTCCTTCCATTTTCTTAGTAGGAAGAACTTCTCCTTTATATATCCAAACTTTTACACCGATTTTTCCATATGTTGTATCTGCTTCTGCAAATCCATAATCTATATCAGCTCTTAAAGTTTGAAGTGGAATGTTTCCTTCTTTATAGAATTCAGTTCTAGCCATGTCTGCTCCACCTAATCTTCCTGATACTGAAGTTTTGATTCCTAAAGCACCAGCTTTAAGTGATTTTTGCATACATTGTTTCATAGCTCTTCTGAATGAAATTCTTCTTTCTAATTGTCCTGCAATATTTTCTGCAACTAATTGTGCATCTGTATCGATGTTTTTAACTTCAACGATATTTAAGTTAACATCTTTTCCTATTAATTTGCTAACTTCTGCTTTTAATGCTTCTACACCAGCTCCACCTTTACCAATTATAATTCCTGGTTTAGCTGTGTATAAATTAATTTTTACCATTTTTGCTGTTCTTTCAATTTCTATTTTAGAAATTCCAGCTGTATATAATTTTTTCTTTAAAAATTTACGTATTTTTTGGTCTTCTACTAAATAATTTGCAAAATCTTTTGAATCTGCATACCATTTAGAGTTCCAATCTTTTATTATACCAACTCTCGCACCTGTTGGATGTACTTTTTGACCCATGGTTAAATTAAGCCTCCTTTTCTTTTAATACTATTGTTATATGACTTGTTCTTTTTCTAATTCTTACTGCTGAACCTTTTGCAGCTGGTCTTATTCTCTTTAATGTTGGACCTTGGTTTGCAAATATTTCAGCAACATATAAGTTTTCATGTTTCATATCATGATTGTTTTCAGCGTTTGCAATTGCTGATTTTAATAATTTTTCTAATACTTCTGATGATGCTTTTGGTGTGAATTTCATTATTGCTAATGCTTCATCAACATCTTTTCCTCTTATTAAATCTGCAACTATTTTAACTTTTCTAGATGAAATTCTTGCAAATTTAAGTGTTGCTTTTGCTTCTTTTACTAGTGTTTCTTCCACTTTTCTTACCTCCTTTTTTTATTAGGTGGGTACACCTTTATTTATCGTATTTCTTATTTTTTAACTGTTGATTTTTTGTCTCCAGCGTGTCCTTTAAATGTTCTTGTTGGAGCAAATTCACCTAATTTATGACCGATCATTTCTTCAGCTATATATACTGGAACGTGTTTTCTTCCATCATGTACAGCTATTGTATGACCAACCATTTGTGGATATATTGTTGAAGCTCTTGACCATGTTTTTAGAACTTCTTT
>CAKPJK010000019.1 GCA_934162615.1 uncultured Clostridia bacterium | reverse complement strand
CGACAGCAACATCAAATGCAATAACAATAAAAGCAACAGATGAAGCAAGTGGAATAGTAGGATATGCAATAACAACAGCAAATACAGAGCCAACACAATTTACATCAGTAGCAAGTACAAAGGATTTTAACAACACATTTACAGGATATAAACAAGGAACAACATATTATACATGGGTAAAAGATGCAGCTGGAAATGTAAGTGCAAATAGAACAACAACAACAGGAACAGTAACAGGAATAAGAACAGGAGATGTAACATTTACATATAGTCCATCAACAGATACAAATCAAAATGTAACAGTAACAATTTCAGGAAACAATACAGGATACAAATTACAATACAAAACAGAAAAAACAGGAGCATCAGGAGAAGTTACAGATTGGACAGATTATACAAAAGAATTTACAGTAACAAGAAATCAAAAAATATACGCAAGGGTAGCAGATACAACAGGGCAAGTTGCAGCAGGAATATATGCAACAGGAAATGTAACAAACATAGATAAATTAGCGCCAAAAACATTTACACCAAAAGTAACAGCAAAAACGACAAATAGCATAACAGTAGATGGAACAACAACAGATGCAGACAAAACCGCGGATAATGCATCAAGTGGAATTAAAGAATACAGATTTAGTAAAGATGGAGGAAAAACATATTCAAATGCACAAACAAGTCCAAAATATACATTTAGTAACTTAAGCCAAACAACAGACTTTACAATAGTAGTAGAAGCAAAAGATAATGCAGGAAACAAAACAACTGGTACAGTAAAATCAACAACAGGCTCAGTTACAGGAATAAGAACAGGAGATGTAACATTTACATATAGTCCATCAACAGCAACAAACCAAAATGTAACAGTAACGATTTCAGGAAACAATACAGGATACAAATTACAATACAAAACAGAAAAAACAGGAGCATCGGGAGAAGTTACAGACTGGACAGATTATACAAAAGAATTTACAGTAACAAGAAACCAAAAAATATATGCAAGGGTAGCAGATACAACAGGACAAGTTGCGGCAGGAATATATGCAACAGGAAATGTAACAAATATAGATAAAACAGCACCAGTAATAGATATGGATATTACAAAAGGAGGTTCAACATCTAATACTATTTCAGCAGCAATGAAAGTATCAGATGCACAATCTGGAGTAAGTAGTATTGTATGGTATTACAAGATATCAAATGCACCAAATACACAATGGAAGAGTGAGACAGATTCATATAGCACAACAACAGCATCAACAACGAGATATCATACATATAAAGGATTAACGCAAGGAAAAGAATATTCAATTTATGCAGTTGTACATGATAAAGCAGGAAATACAAAATACTCAAGTACAATAAGTGTGACAACAGGAACAATATCTGCAGCAAGTGGGGCAACATGTTCACCAACAACATGGACAAATGGAAACGTAAAAGTTACTTTACCAACAAAAAGCGGATTTACAACAGTATACACAATAGATGGAAGCACACCAACAAAATCAAGTACAAAATATACATCTGTATTTGAAGTAAGTAGTAATTGTAAAGTAAATTATTTATATACAGATGGAATAAACATTGGCGGAGCTGGAACATTAAATATAAGTATTATAGACAAGAAAGCACCAACAGCGCCAACAATAACAAATTCAAGTAATGGAAATTGGTCATATGATGATATAACAACAAAAGCAAGCTCATCGGATTCGGGTTCAGGAATAGCAAAATATCAAATAAAATATAGTGGAAATAACAATACGTGGACAGACTCCAAAAATCCAGATACATGGTCAACAGAAATAAACGAGACAGTATACTATAGAGCAGTAGATAATGCAGGAAACGTAAGTGAGGCAACATCAACATCAATAAAAATAGATAGAACAGCGCCAACATATACAAGTGCAGAAATAAAAAATGTAACAACATCTGGATATGATGTGTATGTATATGGAGTAAAAGATACTTTATCAGGTGTAAATAGAGTACAATTCCCTACATGGACAAAATATAATGGACAAGATGATTTACAACAGAGCTGGTATACGAACACTACTGCAAAAGGCACTAAACAAGCAGACGGAACAACATGGGTATATCATGTTAATATTGCAAATCATAATAATGAATATGGAAAATATATGACTCATATATATTTTTACGATGAGTTAGGTAACTGTTCTTTTTTAAATCCAACAGACGGTGAATACACTATTGTAAAAGACCCAAATGTAAAAATATTGATAATGGAAGACAGAAAAACAGAGTTGAATAATGATTATAAGATAACTAATGATTTTAAAAAATATTTTACAAATGTAACCTATAATAATAGCATGACTGCGGAACAAATGATAAAAAGTGACTACAATGTATTTATAGACTATGGATCATATTGGGGATGTAGAAGAACAGATGAAATAAGAGCATTATATAATGCAGGCAAAAATTTAATAACAGTAGGAAATGACAACGATACAACTACTTTAGACATAATAAAAACTGCAATGTACGTTAATAATAGTACTTGTACTGCAAAAAAAATTACTAATAATTCTATAAGCAATGTATTAGCAGATAAAATTAGTGAAACAGATAGTATGAGATTAATTAATTTTAAAGATAATGTTGATAAATGGTATACTACAACAAAAGATGGAAAAACATATGATGTAGTTGGATGCTTAACAGGAAGTAAGAAAAATAGATGGATACATAGCCAATTTTACACATTTATATATGACGAAAATGCTTGTGACAAACAAGAATTAGTTTATTATGCAATAGGAAAAAGATAAAATTATATAACTGAATAAAAACACAAAAACCAACAAATACTATAAAAGTAGGAGTTGGTTTTTATGTTAGAAGATTACATTTCAAAAAAAGAAAATCAAAAAAAAGAAGACACACAAAAAAACGAAACAGAACTATTCGATTTTAGAACAGACTTAGCAACAGAAAGAAGAGACATTTACAGAAAAGCAAATAGCATAGAAAATGAAATAAATGGAATAGAAAGTGAAAAGGAAGAAATAAATGAAAATATAGCAATAGAAAGAGTAAAAATAACAAATGAAGAAGGACAAAAAGCAATAGGCAAACCAATAGGAAACTATATAACAATAGACATCAAAAAATTAAAAATTGCCCAAGATGAAGACATAGAAAAATCGGCAGAAATATTATCAAAGGAATTAACAAAAATACTAGACTGGCATGTAGATAAACAAGGAGAAATTCTCGTAGTTGGCCTTGGAAACATATATGTAACACCAGACAGTTTAGGCCCCAAAGTTGTAAATGACATTGAAGTAACAAGACATATAATAAATTATTTACCACAATATGTAGAAGAAGGAACGCGAATGGTAAGTGCAATATCACCAGGAGTTTTAGGAACAACTGGAATAGAAACAGTAGAAATTTTAAAGGGAATAGTAGACAATATTCATCCTAAATTAGTAATTGTAATTGATGCGTTAGCTTCAAGAAGCATAGAAAGGATTAGCAGTACCATTCAACTTTCAGATACTGGAATTGTGCCTGGTGCAGGAGTTGGAAACAAAAGGGCAGAGATAAGTGTAGAAACATTGGGGATACCTGTAATAGCAATAGGAATACCAACATGTGTGGAAACAGCAGTACTTGTAAATGATTGTTTAGACTTATTTATAACAAAATTACAACAAGAAGCAAAATCAAATGAATATTTAAATGAATTAAAAGAACAGGATAATTATGAAGAAATTAAAGAAGCATTAATTCCTGGAGATTACAATTTAATTGTTACTCCAAAAGAAATAGATGATTTAATAGAAAATATGACAGAGGTTGTTGCAAAAGGCATTAATATGAGTATGTAAAAAATTCAAAAATATTTTAATTGCAGAGATTGTAAATTGTAATTAAAATTAAAAGACCTAAATTATTTTTTAATAAAGGTCTTTTTTATATTTATAGGATTATTTTTGTAAATTTTGCATATGCTACAATCAGTACAGATTTCTACTTTATTCTCAAAAATAAGAGAAATAGTGTGGATAAATTCATCAATACAATTATCAATAAGATGAATATAAATTTTTTTAGGAATAAGTGTAAGCAATGTATTCAAAGCATAATCATTAGAAGAAAAAGAAATATCAGACAAATATTTTGCTTTAAAAATATCATCAGAAACATTAATTTGATTTTTATCCTTATCCAATAAAGTAGAATTGTTGTTATTATAAATTAAATGAACAATATCACAATTAGAATTTTGTGAATTAACATACATTTTTAAAAGTGAGATAAACTCCAAATATTCTTTTTCGACAACAAAAGAATTAACTGCTTCATCAACAACATCTTCTAAAATTGTTATATAATTTTTAATACGAAAATTTATAAAACCTGTTAAAATAATAGATTTATTAGTAACTAAATAATTTTCAAAACTTTCAATTAAAAGATTATATTTTTTATCAAAATACGTATTAAAATCATCTGAAAAAATTTCATAACAAAGTTCTAAAATATGCTTCATTTCAGTAGAATTGAAATAAAAATAGTTTTTTAACAAAATCATCTTTAGAAAGGACTCTTCTAACTCATCTATAACAAGACATGAAAGTATACAAGAAACTTCATGAACAAATTTCTTGTTGTCATTTCCACTATAGTGGATAATTATGTTTTTGTAGTTTTTAAATTGATTTTTTGAAATTGCTACAGGTTTTACATCGATATAGTCAAGTTCGTTTAGTAGATAATTTAATAGATTTTCATTATTTGTTTTTATACATATAGATTTCATGAGTTTCTCCCTTCTTTTATATTATCTGCTAAACTTTAGAAAGTTATACATTATAGTATGCAAAATAAATAAAATAGTGATTTGGCTATTTCAAATTTAATTCTTTTCAAACCAAGAAAAGTCAAAAAAAGAGATTAAGGGGTGTCCCTTAATCCCTGAAAAAAGGGAAAAAAAGGAACGTCCCTCAATCCCCGATAAATTTTATAATCTATATCTGGAAATACGCAATCCTTTTTAGAAATATCTTTTAAGAAATCTAAGTCAATTTCATCATTTTTAATTTGATAATACAATTTAGTAAAACGACCAATGTGGTCTTTGATACGTTTTTTAGCATAATCAACCATAGTACCATTTGTAATAATAAATAACCAGTCACTACTTTGAGCAAGCAATAATTCTCGTGCGCATTGATTCAAAGCCTTTTTCTGCCATCCTTTGCTATCTGGATATAAATTTGCCAACTCACACATTCTATCACCAGCAACATGTAAATGTTTATGAACGTAGTCGTTTGAAGGGTTTAACCATACTTCACTATAACCATTTGCACCCCAACTAGAACGACAAGGGGAAGAAACTTGGATTTCTGGATATTTATCAATATATTCAGATGGTGTAATTAGTTTGAAATTACAGTCATCATAATAAATTTTCTTAAATAAAATATATAACCAATATGGACCTTCATACCACCAATGGCCATAAAGTTCTGCATCATATGGACATAAAATGATAGGTGGCTTGTCCATACAAGGAGCCAAGTTAGCAATTTGTTTTGTTCTGCAGTCTAAGAAATGGCCAGCTTGTTTTTCTGCAGAGTCTTTTGCCCATTGTACATCATAATAATCTTTTTGTTCAGTTTTTCCAGTTATTCTATAATATTTTATACCTGTATGAACTCTAACACCGTTATGTGCGATATATGGCTTAATATAGTCATAATCTGCTTCATAACCGATATCACGATAGAACTCCCTATAATTAAAATCACCAGGGTAACCATTTATAGAACTCCATACTTGTCTAGAAGATTCTATATCACGTCCAAATGCAACAACACCTTCAGGTGAGACGATTGGTGCAAAAGTGCCATAAACAGGAGTTGGGTCTGCATATAAAATACCATGTGATTCTGTAATTACATATTCAATACCAAATTCTCTTAAATATTTATCTGCTTCTGGAACATAGCCACATTCAGGAAGCCAAATTCCACGTGGTTGTCTACCAAAATATCTCTTATAAGTTTGAACTCCAACGGCAATTTGTGCTTTAACAGTTTTTTCGTTTACATACAAGATAGGGAAGTAACCATGTGTTGCTCCACACGTGATAATTTCTAAAACTCCAATATCTTGAAAATGTTTGAATTGACTAATTAAATCACAGTTAAAAATGTCTTTAAATAAATGTAAATCATTAGAATATCTATCTAAATAATAATGTGATAGTCTGTTTAAACGTTCATTTCCAGCGGTTCTAACAACTTCCTTTTTAGAAAGTTCAATTAATTTTTTTAAATAATTAATGTATTTTTTTTGCAATAATTTATTATCTAACATTGAAAGAAGGGGAGGTGTCATAGACATTGTAATTCTAAAATCTACCCCTTCATCAACTAATTTTTTGAAATTTGTAAGTAATGGTATATATGTTTCTGAAATTGCTTCATATAACCATGATTCCTCTAAGTAATCATCACTTTCTGGGTGATGAATAAATGGAAGATGTGCATGTAATACAAAACTTACATAACCTTTTTTCTCTTGCATTGTAATTCTCCCTTCGATTATTTGCTAATAATTAAAATTGTGAGACAAATTAGGAATGTCCTACTTGCCTCATTATTTAAATTGTGAAGATGTGTGTGAAGATGGATTTGTTAAATCTTCAATGTTTTCCTCGTTTTTGTATAATTCTTGATATAGGTCATATATCTCATAAATTTTGCCCATATTTTTGATAAATGATAGTGATGTAAATGGTTTTGCTGTTTCAACATTTGTTTTTACATTTCTGTAATAAACCATTTTTTGTGAATTATTAAATAAAATATGGTCATTAGGAGATTCAATTTCGTTTGAAGAACTTACATATATGTAATCTGTTTTAATGTTTTCATTAACTTGAAAAGGACGTCTACCAAGTTCGATTCTATAATCTGATTTGCTATCATTAACATGTAAATACCAACTATTTGCAAAATCATTTATTTCAACTTCAAAACTATAGTTTAATGTGTCATTATGTATTATTAAGACTGGTCTTGTAGTTTCAAAAAAGTTCTCTCCATAATCTTTTTTGAATTTTTCAATATCATCATCAGAAATTTCCCAGTATACAAATAGTGTTTTTGGTGTTTGTGCCAAAACCTTTACAACTGTTTTGTTGTATTTTTGTGGTAGATCATAGTATTCTGTTGGCAATACTTTTTTTTCAGTCCTTTTCTTTGTAGAAGATTTTTTTGTTGTAACTTTTTTTGTGGTTGCTTTTTTAGGGGTTGTCTTTTTTGTGGCTGTGGTCTTTTTAGTTGTTGATGTCTTTTTGATTGAAGCCTTTGCAGTTGTACTTTTTTTAGTTGAAGCATTTGTGTTCGTGGCTTTTTTTGAAGTTTTTTTAGTAGTTGTGGATTTTTTATTTTCTATTTTTTCTATTTCATCTTTAGATTTTCTTGGCATTTTTTCCTCCTATGTAATCTCTATTTTTCTTCTATATATACTATACTAAAATTCAAATAAATTCAAGTAAAATATCAAAAAAATAAAATAAAATTTATATAAATAAATTTCTTCAAATTTGCTAATTTTTATATAAAAAGGACCCCCATAGTGGGAGTCCCAATGAACCTTTAATTTAACTAGCTCGCGAAATATTTTTATCGATAAGAGACTGCATAGTCTTATAATTTCGATATTTTTCTGGAAGTACACTTTTATTTAAAAAGATTGCAGGTTTTTCCCGGTACTTACTTGGTGTGTATTCGAGCTCCGGAAACTCTGTTGCCATTATATCATCCAGTATGTATCGCTCATCTTTGTAATTACATACTAAAATGATTTTTTCGTTTGATTCAATTACATCAATCATAATTGTCCTCCTAAAGTTGTGGTTCGTTTATAAGTTTCGATAAATATAATACAACAATTTTCGACAAAAAACAATAATTTTTTAAATTTTTTTAAGATTGATTATTTACATAAAATATGATATAATATAGAAGAATATTGTAAAAAAGGAGAAAATTATGAAAAAAATAAAAAAAATAGCTATTATAGCAATAATAGCAACAATTATTTTAGGAAATAAATCTATAATAAAAGCCGAAACAATAATTCAAAAAAATATATACACATTACCAAGTATATCAGACATAAACATTACAGGAACATATAGAGGAAACGGGCACGACAGACAAAACTTAGGAATTTATATGAAACAAGGAGCAAGCTTTGAAATAAGACAAACAAATAAAAAATTAAATCAAGACTTGACATTACAATGTTTGAATAATGATAGTCAAACAGAAAAAAATTACACAATTCCTAAAAATGGAGACTGGATTACAGTAACAGTTGATTATGATAGTGTACCATTTATAAGAACAGTTTTTGGAACTGAGGAAGAACCTAAAATTGAAATGAAAAATTTACAAGGAACAGAAGAATTAACATACTATTATTATCAAGACAATGAAGAAGAATTTTTCAATAAATGGAGAAATAATAATCATTCATATGCGGTAATAGAAAATGATAGAGCTACATTTTTAGTGCCAATAAAAGATAGAGATTTAATAGTAAGAAATGACGGAAACAGTTATAACTTCAAATCAATAGATGAAATGCTAGAATATTATCATGATTTTGTTGAACAATATGATAGATATTTAGGGTTATCATATGATACAGACAATAGCTTAAACAAAAATATAAAAACAAAATTTTTTGTAAAAGCAAATAAACATGGGGCAGGGGCTGCATATTATAGTGCAAACCATACAGCACAAAATGGCGATAGTATATCAGGATATTTAAGTAGAGGATGGCTAAATTTACATGAATTTGGACATGGATATGAAGGAAGTTTAGCTAATCAAGATTTGCAATTAGTAGATGTAATGAATAATATATTAGCACATTACTATCAAATTACATATTTAAGAGAAAATGATGGAGGATGGCTAGGAAAAAAATTAAATATTGAAGAAAATATAAAAAATGCAAGAGAAAAAGTATCAAACTATAATGAATTAAGTTATCAACAAAAACTATATTCATTTGTAGATTTGTTGGATAAAATAGGACCAGAAAAATCAATGGCATATGTACATTCAAAATATAGAGAATATGCAAAACAAGGTGTAAGATATAATGCATCAGATATGTTTGCAAAATCATTTAGTGAAGTTTCTGGATATAATGTAATTCCATATTTAAATTCATATAAAATAACACCATCAGAAGATATTCAAGCAGAAATATATGAACAGGATATGCCATTTATATATTATTTAAGAGACTTAGTAGATACAGACCAAAAAGCTGAACAAATTAGAAAAGACCTTAATCTAGAAGGAAAATATTCATTAGTTAGTAATCAAGACATTAAAAAATACAATATGAAAGGAAGCATAAAACTTAATATTTCTATTAATGATTTTGAACAAATAAAAGGTCAAAAAATATATATAAAAGATGGAAAAAATGTTGTAAAAGAAATAACTATTGAAGATAAAAATATTGTAGTAAACAATATACCTGCTGGAGTTTATAGAATACAAATTCCAAAACCAAAAAATAATGCATATAGTTATCAATATGAGTACATGGTTGTAAAAGAAAATACTATAAATGAAAAAAATATAGAATATAAAAAAATAAATACAGACACACTTGCATCAGATACAATGATTTCATTTAGAGGCCTTGGAGATAGTGAATTTGCAAAATTAAAAATGAATATGGAAAATAAAAATATACAAGTTATTAGTAACAATATGAGCTCACATGCGTATTTTACAGACGAATATGCAAATCTTAAAATTGTTGATACACAAGGAAATGTAGTATATGAAAAAAGTTATATAGGAAATGTTCCAAATCCTTCAAATGATACTATAGATGCGGATTTTGGCTATAAAATTAAAATAAAACATAGAGAGGCAAGCGGAAGATTAGTATTTAATAGTCAGGTTTTAAACAAAAATGAAGAGTTTAAAAACTTAACAAATGAGGAAACTACATATACAATAACAAAATATGGACTACAAAAAGAAGGAACATCAAATGAACAACAATATGAAATTTTTAAAAGGAAAATTGATGCATATATAGAAAAATTAAAATCTAATATATCAACAGAGAAACAAGAAGATAGATATTGCTATTTTATGCAAAAAAATCAATTGTTATCTAATATTTTAGAATTGAATGAAACTGATAAAGAAAGATATTTAACTGAAAACAAAAAAATATTAGGATTAGACGAATTATATATATCTTCAGATACATATAAAATT
The DNA here is from genome assembly GCA_934162615.1 of uncultured Clostridia bacterium. Lineage (GTDB taxonomy): Bacteria > Bacillota > Clostridia > TANB77 > CAG-508 > CAG-269. Next base: position 14,435 of record CAKPJK010000019.1, on the reverse strand, counting down.
GAAAACAGTTATATATCAAGAGTAAATAGAGAAACAACAAAAACAGAATTTATCAAAAATTTAAATACAAATGGAAACATTAAAATTTTCTTAGAAGATGGAACAGAATTACAAAATAAAGATTTTGTTGGTACAGGTATGAAAGTTCAAATAAATATGTATGATGAAACAAAAGAGTTTTATATAGCTATAATGGGAGATTTTAGTGGAGATGGAAAAGTTACGGCACAAGATTTATCAACAATCAACGCAGCAGCATTAGACATAGTGCATTTAGAAGGAACGCTTAAAATTGCAGGAGACATTGATGAAAATGGAAATATAACAGCAACCGACTTATCAGAAGTAAACAGTATGTTCTTACAAAGCTTATAATTTTAAAATTAAGAAAAAATAATGCAAATTTAAAAAAAATTGATAAAACACTTGCATTTACAGGAAAATGTTGGTATAATATTATGCGTAATAAACACATAAAGCAAGTTTAAAGGGAAGTGCCAAGCAATTGGTCCTGTTTAAATGATGAACTTTATGGAAGTAAAAACAAAAAGGGAGGAATTTAAAATGGCAGTAGTTGCAATGAAACAATTACTTGAAGCAGGTGTTCACTTTGGACATCAAACAAGAAGATGGGATCCTAAAATGGCTGAATACATATTCCAAGCCAGAAACGGAATCCATATAATCGATTTACAAAAAACATCTAAAAAAATCGATGAAGCATATGCTTTCTTAAAAGAGCAAGCAGAAGAAGGAAAAACAGTTCTATTTGTAGGAACTAAAAAACAAGCACAAGAATGTGTTAAAGAAGCAGCAGAAAAATCAGGAATGTACTATGTTGATCAAAGATGGTTAGGAGGAATGTTAACAAACTTCGATACAATCAGAACAAGAGTACAAAGATTAAAAGATTTAGAAAAAATGCAAGAAGATGGTACATTTGAAGTACTACCTAAAAAAGAAGTAATCTTACTAAAAAAAGAAATGGAAAAACTAGAAAGAAACTTAGGTGGAATCAAAGACATGGAAGAAATACCAGGAGTTATATTCTTAGTAGATCCTAAAAAAGAACATATAGCTGTATTAGAAGCTAAAAAATTAGAAATTCCAGTAATCGGATTAGTAGACACAAACTGCAATCCAGAAGAAGTAGATTACGCTATACCAGGAAATGATGATGCTATAAGAGCAGTTAAATTAATAACAGACGTTATGGCAAATGCAATCATTGAAGGTAGACAAGGTGAAAGTTTCGAAGCAGAAGAAGTTGCTGAAGAAGTTTCAGAAGAACCAACTTCAATAGAAGAAGTAGTAGCAGATAGCGAAGAAAAATAATTTATAATTTATAAATAATTAAAAAGAAAGAGCGAGCAACGCTCGTTCGAAAATATTCGGACGGGAATAGGCTTGCTTTTTTTATATTATGAGTATAGAAAAATTATAAGATTTTATACTAAGTATAGTTAAATGTTTTGATATATATTGTATCAAAAATAAAATATAAGGAGGAAAATAAAAAATGGTTACAGCAAGTTTAGTAAAAGAATTAAGAGAAAAAACAGGTGCAGGAATGATGGACTGTAAAAAAGTTTTAACAGAAACTGATGGGGATATGGAAAAAGCAATGGAACTTTTAAGAGAAAGAGGAATTGCAAAAGCTGCTAAAAAATCAGGAAGAGTTGCAGCAGAAGGATTAGTTGAAGCATATATTTCAGAAGATGGAAAAGTAGGAGCAGTTGTAGAAGTAAACTCAGAAACAGACTTTGTTGCTAAAAATGAAGAATTCAAAACATTTGTTATGGATGTTGCAAAACAAATAGTTGACAAAAACCCAGCAGATGTTGAAGCATTATTGGCTTCACCTGCAGAATTTGAAGAAGGAAAAACAGTTCAAGAAGCATTAGTTGGAAAAATTGCAACAATAGGTGAAAACTTATCAATCAGAAGATTTGTAAGATTTGAATCAGAAGGATTAGTTGCAAAATATATCCACGGTGATGGAAAAATCGCAGTTTTAGTAAATATGGCTAAAGGAACTGAAGAAGTTGCAAAAGACATATGTATGCAAATTGCTGCTGCTAGACCTGAATTTGTAAGAAGAGAAGAAGTACCAGAAGAAAGAGTAGCAAAAGAAATGGAAATCTTAAAAATTCAAACAATGAATGAAGGTAAACCAGAAGCAATAGCAGAAAAAATAGTTCAAGGTAGAATTGGAAAATTCTATGAAGAAATATGTTTAGTAGACCAAGCATTTGTTAAAGATCCAAACAAAAAAGTTTCACAATTATTAAGTGAAAAAGATGCAGATGTTGTTGCATTTGCTAGATTCGAAAAAGGTGAAGGAATCGAGAAAAAAGAAGAAAACTTTGCAGAAGAAGTTATGAATCAATTAAAATAATTTTAAGAAAATAAGTGTCTTTTTAAGGTGAATTTTGATTAGAAAATTGCCTTAAAAGGGCGCTTTTTATATTTTAAAATAGATATTGCTAACAATTATAAAATTGTGAATTTATTTATAAAAGGTGTACATAATATACATTTGACAATTACAGGAAAATATAGTATAATATTCAAGATGTTGCCAAGAGGGCACAAGAATGAGATTTTATAAAACCCAAAAGTTTAAAGAGAAGAAAAAAGAGAACGGAAAAAAAATAAAACAAAAGAAAAAATAAATTTTTAGATATATACATGTATTTTTATATGCTGAAAAATACATATTATTAAACAATGAAAAAACTTTAAACCAATAACGGATTTATTAAAATTGAATATAAAAAGGATAAAACGAAAAATCCTAAAAACAAAGAAAGAGAGGAATATTATGGCAGAAGAAAAAGAAGAAAATAAAATAGAAAAAAAGCCAAGAGTACCAAGAAAAAATACAAATAAAAGGGTACAAAATAAAAAAGAAACAGTAGAAAATAAAGAACAAACAGTAAGTACTGTAAAAAAATCAAGAACATCAAGAGAGGCAAAAAATACAAGAACACCAAGAAGGGGAATAAGAGAAGAAAAAACAGAAGTAAATGAGAATACAAAAAATATTAGAAGAACGAGAAATGTAAGAAATACAAGAAAACCAAGAGAAAATAAATTACAAGAAAGTGTAGAATCAAAAGAACTTGTAGTAAGAGGAGAAAGTGCAATAGCAGAAAGAAAAACAAGAAAAAATGAAATGATATTCAAAAAACCAAAATTAAAAATAATTCCACTAGGAGGACTTCACGAAGTTGGAAAAAACATCACTGTATTTGAATATGATGATGAAATAATAGTAGTTGACTGTGGTTTGTCATTCCCAGATGATGATATGCTGGGGGTAGATTTAGTTATACCTGATATAACATATTTACAAAGAAATGAAGAGAAAATTAAAGGATTAATAATAACACACGGACACGAAGATCATATAGGAAGTGTGCCATATTTATTAAAACAAATAAATATCCCAGTATATGCACCAAAACTAGCAATGGGATTAATAAGAAATAAATTAGAGGAACATAGAATTTTAAGAAGTTCAACATTAGTTGAAGTAACACAAGGACAAAAAATAAAATTTGGTAAATATTTTGAGGTTGAATTTATCAGAAGTACACACAGTATACCAGATTCAGTAATGCTAGCAATAAAAACACCTGTTGGAACAATTTTACACACAGGTGACTTTAAAGTCGATTATACACCAATAGATGGAAAAATTATGGACCTTGGAAGAATTGCAGAACTTGGAAATGAAGGCATTTTAGCATTAATGTCAGATAGTACAAATGCAGAAAGAAAAGGATTTACAATGTCCGAAAGTTCAATAGGACCTGTATTTGATGAATTATTTGATGGATGTACAAAGAGAATTGTTGTTGCAACATTTGCATCAAATGTACACAGAGTTCAACAAATAGTAAGTTCAGCAGTAAAATATCACAGAAAAATTGCAATATGTGGTAGAAGTATGATAAATATGATTTCAACTGCAAAAGAGTTAGGATATATTGATTGTCCAGATGATATATTTATTGACATAGACACAATGTCAACATATAATGACGAACAATTAGTAATTATAACAACAGGTAGCCAAGGTGAGACAATGTCTGCATTAACAAGAATGGCAGCAGGTGACCATAGAAAAGTTAAAATTACACCAAATGATTTGGTTATAATTTCTGCAAACCCAATACCAGGAAATGAAAAATCAGTTTCAAAGGTAATTGATGATTTAATGCAAATAGGTGCAGAGGTTGTATATAGTGCATTAGCAGATGTTCATGTTTCAGGACATGCCTGCCAAGAAGAACAAAAATTGATATTTGCACTTTCAAAACCAAAATTCTTTATACCAGTTCATGGTGAATATAGACAATTAAAAGCACATGGGGAAACTGCTCAAATGATGGGAATACCGGCAAAAAACATTGTTATGATGGAAAATGGTAGAATTGTTGAATTAGACGAAAATGACATCAAATTAGGTGGAATGGTTCCAAATGGTAGAGTTTTAGTTGATGGACTTGGTGTTGGAGATGTTGGAAATATTGTTTTAAGAGACAGACAACATTTATCACAAGATGGTTTAATTGTTATTGTTTTAACAATGGATTCTTCAACAGGTGAAGTAGTTGCAGGACCTGATGTTATTTCAAGAGGTTTTGTATATGTTAGAGAATCAGAGAACTTAATGGATGATGTAAAAAATGTTGTTAGACATGAAATTGGAAAATGTGAAGAAAAAGGAATTAGAGATTGGTCAACTATTAAATCAACAGTTAGGGAAAATCTAAGAGATTATATTTTTTCTAAAACAAAGAGAAATCCTATGATAATTCCAATTATTATGGAAGTATAAAATGTATTGCAAAGGGGAAAATTTATGGAAAATTCTAAACTACAAATAGTAAGAAATAATATGAATTTGACACCAAATGAGATAAAAAAGAAATTAAGAAAAACATATCCTAATATTAGTAATGATGAAGTAATTAAATTAATAATAGAAGTTGATAAAAAAGAAAAAAGACAAAATGGTAGAATGTTGATTGCAGAAAGAGATAATAGAGGAAGAAAACCAAAGGAAAAAGAAGAATTAGAAAGATAAAAATATCATTTAAGAGGAGAATGAAAAATGGATTATAAAGATTTAGCAAATTTAATATTTCCAGATGCAAAGGAAATATCATATTATGAAGAAAAATATCCAGAAAGAGATTTACCAGAAGGAGCAATAGTAACAAGATTTGCTCCTAGTCCAACTGGATTTGTACATATTGGAGGTTTATACCAATCATTAATTGCAAGGAAATTGGCTTCACAAACAAATGGAGTATTTTTCTTAAGAGTTGAAGATACAGACCAAAAAAGAGAAGTTGAAAATGCAGTATCTGGAATAGTAAGTTCTTTAAAAGATTTTGCAATCGAACCAGACGAAGGTATGATTTCTGAAGATGAGGGAAAAGGAAATTATGGACCATATAAACAAAGTCAAAGAAAAGAAATTTATCAAGCATATGCAAAATACTTAATTGAACAAGGAAAAGCATATCCATGTTTCTGTACACCTGAAGATGTAGAAGAAATAAGAGCTAAACAAGAAGCTGCAAAAATTAGACCTGGATATTATGGTGTATGGGCAAAATGTAGAACTGTAACTGTTGAAGAAGCTATAAAAAGAATCCAAAATGGTGAAAACTATATAATCAGATTTAAATCTCCAGGAAGAGAAGACAGAAAAATACAACATCATGATGTAATTAAAGGAAAGGTTGATTTCCCAGAAAATGACCAAGATATAGTTATAATAAAAGCAGACGGATTACCAACATATCACTTTGCACATGCAGTTGATGACCACTTAATGCATACAACACATGTTATAAGAGGAGATGAATGGTTATCTTCAGTTCCATTACATTTGCAATTATTCCATGAATTAGGATTTAAAGCGCCTAAATATGCACATATTGCACCAATCATGAAAAATGATAATGGAAATAAAAGAAAATTAAGTAAAAGAAAAGATGCAGAGGCTGCTGTAAGTTACTATGCAGAAGAAGGTATTCCAGCAGAAGCAGTTAAAGAATATTTAATGAATATTGCAAATTCTACATTCGAAAATTGGAGAAGAGCAAACCCAGATAAATCAATGGATGAATTCCAATTACAATTAAATAAAATGAGTGTTAGTGGTGCATTATTTGACATGGTTAAATTATTAGATGTATCAAAAACAGTAATATCAAAAATGTCTGCAGAAGAAGTATATGAAAATGCTTTAAATTGGGCATCAAAATATGACCAAGAATTAGCGGAAATCTTAAAAGATAAAGAATATGCATTAAAAGTTTTTGGAATAGAAAGAGGAAACAAAAAACCAAGAAAAGATATATCAAAATGGTCAGATGTTAAAGAAAATGTTGAATATATGTATAATGAATTGTTCGACAAAAATGAAGAGGAATATCCATTCCAAGTAATAAATGATAAAGAGTCAATTGAAAAAATATTAAAATTATATGTTGAAAAATATTATGATGAAAATGACGATAAACAAACTTGGTTTGATAAAATAAAAGAGTTATCAGGTGAAATGGGTTATGCTAAAGAGGTTAAAGAATTTAAAGCAAATCCAGGAATGTATGCAGCACATGTTGGCGATGTTAGTACAGTTCTAAGAGTTGCTTTAACAAAGAGAACTAATACACCTGATTTATATGAAATTATGCAAGTTCTTGGAAAAGATGAGATAGAAAGACGTTTTAGACAATAGGGACAGTGCAAATTTGTCTCATGATTTATGTAGAAATTTGTCGGAAAAGTTATCTTGAGGTGATTTGAAATGGATTATAATATTGGGGACATTGTTAGAACTAAAAAGCAACATCCTTGTGGAAGTAAATTGTGGGAAATAACCAGAGTTGGTGTGGATTTTAAATTGAAATGCCAAGGTTGTGGACATATTGTTATGGTTCCAAGAGAAAAGGCTTTGAAAATGATAACAAAGAAAATAGAAAAGGAATGAACCAGTGTGGATGTTGTTAAATTGGCCTAAAATACAACAATTATAATAACAATTTGAATGTTAACAGAAAAAGATGTCGAAAATTGACATCTTTTTCTTATGTCCAACATAATATATAGTATAACACATCAAATAAAAGTGTTATGCAGGAGGTGACTTTTATGGAGCCACAAGAAGTATTTTGCTATGATAAAAAAGAAGATAGATGCAATAACAATAAATGTTTTGGAATTATAACAGTAATATTAGCAATTGCTTTTTCATTTGTTGTTGGACTATTAGTTGGTGCAGTGGCAATAGCATCTGAAATAGTAGCATCTTTTGGAGCAATAATAGTTTTAGCAGTTGTTTTGGGATTACTTTTAATTTTATCTATTATATTACTAATTTGTAATAGAAAGAAAGATAAAAAAAGAAAATGTTGTTGCTAAAAAAACGGGATTAGGGGACGGGTCTTCAATCCCGAATTTTTTTGTATATTGATACATTTAGAAATATTTAATAAAAAAAATCGGGATTGAAGACCCGTCCCCTAATCCCGTTTTTTTAAATATATTTTTCAATTTCATTCCATACATCATCCATATAAATTCTTCTTTCAGAAGAAAATGGGAATGTAGGAATATCACCAATTGGATTTAAAGTTTTTTGCAATTTGCTAGCAACATCTGGAACTTTAGTAACAGCAATTTTATCTGCTTTATTTGCCAAAATCATACAAGGTAAACCGGAACGAATAACATAATCGTACATAAGTTTATCATTTTCAGTAGGTGAGTGGCGAATATCTACTAAAAAGATAATCAAAGAAATTTGTTCTCTATTAAATAGATATTGTTCAATAAATTTTCCAACTTGTTCTTGTTCTTTTTTAGACATTTTGCTGTATCCATATCCAGGTAAATCAACAAAATAAAATTTTTCATCAATATTATAAAAATTAATTTGTCTTGTTTTTCCAGGTTCACTGCTTGTTCTAGCAAGCTTTTTTCTGTTTATCATGGTGTTTATAAAACTTGATTTTCCAACATTAGATTTACCAACTAAAACAATTTCTGGTAAATTATTTTTTGGATATTGAGCAGGTCTTACTGCTGATACTTCAAATTTTGGATTATTTACTATCATATTTACTGACATTCCTTTCTATCAAGTCTATTAAGGCACAAAATTTTGCACTGTCCCACTTGTCTCATTTATTTTTTTGGAAGAATTTTTTCAGTTCCACCCATGTAAGGTCTTAAAACTTCTGGAACAGTAACGCTTCCATCTTCATTATAGTTGTTTTCTAATACTGCAATTAATCCTCTTGGAGTAGCAACTACTGTATTATTTAATGTATGTAAGAAATAGTTTCCTTTTTCGCTCTTTACACGAATTCCTAAACGTCTAGCCTGAGCATCTCCTAAGTTAGAGCAACTACAAACTTCAAAGTATTTCTTTTGTCTAGGACTCCAAGCCTCAATATCGCAAGATTTAACTTTTAAATCTGCTAAATCTCCAGAACAACAGTCAAGTTGTCTTACTGGAACATTGAAACTTCTAAATAAATCAACACTTAATTTCCACATTTTATTGTACCAGTTCATAGAATCTTCTGGTTCGCATAAAACTATCATTTCTTGTTTTTCAAATTGATGAACACGGTATAAACCTCTTTCTTCTAGACCATGTGAACCAATTTCTTTTCTGAAACATGGAGAGTATGATGTCATGCTAATTGGAAGTTCATCTTTTTTGATAAGTTGATCTTTAAATCTACCAATCATTGAATGTTCAGAAGTACCGATTAGGTATAAATCTTCACCTTCAATTTTGTACATCATATCATACATTTCTTCAAAACTCATAACACCAGTTACAACATCACTACGAATCATAAATGGTGGTATAGCATATGTGAAACCATTGCTAATCATGTAATCTCTGGCATATGCAAGCATTGCTTCGTGAAGTCTTGCAACATCACCAATTAGGTAGTAGAAACCAACACCGCTTGTACGTCCTGCAGATTCTTTGTCCATTCCATTAAATCTTGCAATGATATCTGCATGATATGGAATTTCGTAATCTGGAACAACTGGTTCACCAAATCTTTGAACTTCTACATTTTCGCTGTCGTCTTTACCAATTGGAACAGATGGGTCCATAATATTTGGTATTTTCATCATTCTTGATTTTATTTCTTCTGCATATTTTGCTTCTAATTTTTCGTTTTCCTCAAGTTGTGCATTTATTTCTTGAACTTTTACTTTTATACTTTCTGCTTCTTCTTTTTTACCTTGTTTCATAAGTCCACCAATTTCTGCACTTAAAGATTTTCTTTCTGCTCTTAAATTATCTCCATTTAATTTTGCTTCTCTGTTTTTTACGTCTAAATCGATAACTTCATCAACTAATATTAGTTTTTCGTCTTGAAATTTGTTTTTGATGTTTTGTTTTACAACATCAGGATTTTCTCTTAAAAATTTGATATCTATCATTTTTGCCTCCTAAAATTTAATTTATATAATTTTTTTCAATTTCTTTTACTATTTCAAATCTATGTGTTTGTCCAGTTATATTATCTGGTCTTTCTGTGGAAATTTCAGATAAAAACATTTTTTCAGGTCTTACCCAAAGTGCTTTTTTATCCTCTCTTTCATACAATGGTTTGTAAACGACTATTCTTTCAGTTGTTTCCGAGTCATAGGCTATGTTTTCTACAAAATAGTAGTTTCCTTTAAAATGACGGTAGACTTTGCCAATTTCAACTTTTTCCATTTTTAATTTCATTCCTTCCTAAAGGTATAAACTTTTTATATTTATAATTCTTTCTATGGCATTATATAATATTTTGGGTTAAATATCAAGGAAAATTGACATAAAAAAAGTACATATGTGTTTTTTTGGATTTTGACATATGCACTTTTGAAAAACCATAAATAGTTACTTCCAAATTATACCATTTTTTAATAGTCTTGTAAATATCTACAAAATAAAAATTCAATCATTAATTCAAATTTAAATCTATAATGAAAAAAAGAATAAAAAAATTGAAAAAGATAAAAATATAAAAAGAAAACAAAAAGGAGCGGATAATAAATGTTTATAGAAATAATAAAATTTATCATATATTCAGGGTTGATAGTATTAATTTCAAAATTTATTTTGGTAGTAACATTAAGAAAATTAGCAGAGGCTATGAATTTAAAAGCAAAAACAGTAGGGGATATAGCAGGTTATGCAACATCAGTACCAGAATTATTAACAATAACAACATCAAGTTTAAGAGGACTAACAGGTGCAAGTGTTTATAATATTTTAAGTTCAAATGTTATAAATTTGATTCAATATTTAGGTGCTATTTTGCTAAACAAAAATGCATCAAAATTGCGTAATAAAGCAATAGTAATAGATTTGGTTATGGTATTTTTTACAATTGCGATACCAATTGTTTTTTTGAAACTTGATATAGAATTAAAATTGGCTGTTGTTCCACTATTTATTATTTTATATATTCTTTTTATGGTTTTAAATAATAATGTTCATAAATTGTATTTGAAAAATGAGGATAAGGAATTAGAAGAAGAAATTGAGGAAGAGAGAAAAGAGCAAAAGAAGAATCCTAGAAAAGTGTTGAGATATGTTTTTGTTTTGATTGTTACGGGAGTTTTGTTGTTTATTATTGGTGAGATGTTGGGTGATACTCTTGAGAATTTGTGTAATTTGTTTGGTGTTTCTGAGGTTGTTGTTGGAATTTTATTAGGTTTTGTTACTAGTTTGCCTGAGCTTATTACTTTTTTTGAGGCTCAAAGGCATTATAAGAAGGTTGATGATGATATGCTTGGGGTTGTTGAGGCTACTAATAATTTGCTTACTTCTAATATTTTGAATTTGTTTGCAATCCAAACTGTTGGAATTTTGATTTCGGCTATTGTGTTGGGGTAGTTTATTAATTAAAAATGTTAATAGGGGCGAAAATAGTTATAGACCACAAATCTATGACTATTTTTTGTTTCAAATTATAAGATAAATCCAGTTCACAAAAAATTCACAAAAAAATTTAGCAAAAGGTATTGACAAGTGCTAAAAAAGGATATAATATATAACAAGATTAGCAAACAAATAAAAAGAGTGCTAAAAGAGGTGATAAAATGCTAGACGATAGAAAAAAGAAAGTATTACAAGCCATAGTAGAAGAATATATAAACACAGCAGAGCCGGTAAGTTCAAATGCGCTAACAAATAATGAAGAACTACAATATAGTAGTGCAACAATAAGAAACGAAATGGCAGACCTTGAAAAAGCAGGATATCTAGAAAAAACACATACATCAAGTGGAAGAATACCATCAGAAAAAGGATATAGATACTATGTAGACGAACTTTTAAAAGACGACAACATAAGTATGGAAGAAATTAAATATATAAGTGACAAATTAGAAACAAAAGTAAATGAAATTGAAGACTTAACAAAAATTGCAACAACAACAATTTCGGAAATAACACATTATACAACATTAGCAATTGGACCAAGTTCACAAGACTTGCTAATTGAAGAAATAAAATTTGTTTTGCTAGGACCAAGAATGTTAATGGCAATAATATTAACAAACACAGGAATGGTAAAAGAAACAATAATAAAATTTGACGAAGACATAACAGACAAACAAGTAGAAACAATAAATTATATGTTTAACCAAAAATTAAAAGGTCAACCACTTCAAATTATAGATGTTCCACTAGAAGAATATCTAATAAATGAAATGAAATATAGTGTAAAAGTTATAAAACCAATTATAGAACAAATCAAAAAAGTTATTTCAGAAGATAGGCAAGTATATCTTGAGGGGGCAAACAAAGCATTTGATTTACCAGAATTTAATAGTTTAGCAGTTGCTAAAAACTTCGTAAATATAATTGATGAAAAGGATTTAATGACAGATATATTAAATTCAGGATTTGCAAAAGATATAAATGTTTATATAGGTGACGAAAATGAAAAAGAAGAACTTAAAGATTTTAGTGTTATAACCTTTAAACATAAAGTTGGTGACAAAGATATGGGAACAATAGGAATTATAGGACCTAAAAGGATGGATTATTCAAAAGTTATTTCAGTTATGAAGTATATAAACAAAAAATTAAAGGACAAAGGAATATAACGATTGAAAAATAATTATATTTTTGCAAAGAGATTTAATTCTTTTCCAATTGTTAAATATTATTGAAGGATAAAAAGAAAGAGGCGATAAGATGTCAGAAAAAAATGAAAATGTTGAACAAGAAGTAACAGAAGAAATTAAAAAAATTAATGAAGAAAAAAGTGAATTACAAAAAAAACAACAAGAATTAGACGATTTGACAGACAGATATAAAAGAATTTTAGCAGAATTTGAAAATCATAAAAAAAGAAGTCAAAAAGAAAGAGAAGGCATGTATAATTCAATTTTAGGTGATGTTGTGGAGGTTATACTTCCAATATTAGATAACCTAGAAAATGCAGCAAAAGTTGAGACTTCAGATGAAAATTATAAAAAAGGTGTTGAACTTGTTTTAAAACAATTTCAAGATGTACTTAAATCAAAAGGTGTAGAAGAAATTAAAGCACTTGGAGAAACTTTTGATCCAGAACTTCATGAAGCAGTTAGCAGTGTTCAGGATGATTCTAAGGGAGAAAAAGAAATTGTTCAAGAGTATAGAAAGGGCTACAAAATAGGTCATAGAGTTATTAGACATTCTATGGTAGTTGTAGCAAACTAAAAGAGGGGGATTGATTTTGAATAAAGAAATAGAGAAAAAATATTTAGTGAAATATATTCCAAATGATTTAAAATTTGAAAAAATAGTTAATATAGCTCAATCTTTTATATATAGAGACTTTAAAACAATGATAAGAATAAGAAAAATACAAGACAAAAAGACAGATGATTTAAAATATGTATATACATTAAAAACAAAAAGTGGTCTTGATAGCAAAGAACAGAATAATAACATATCAAATTTGTATGAAATAGAAAGTAATATAAATGAAGAAAAATATACACAATTATTAAAAAACAAAATAAGTAAAACAATAATAAAAAATAGAATGGTAGCTCCTATAGATAAAAACTTAAAGGTAGAAATTGATGTATATGAAGACTATTTAAAAGGCTTATTAACAGCAGAAGTTGAATTTAAAAATGAAGAAGAAGCAGAAAATTTCATAAAGCCTGAATGGCTTGGAGAAGAACTAAGCTATAAGGAATTATCAAATTGGCATTTATCAAAAATGGAAACTAATGAATGGCAAGCAAAATTGTCAAAAGAAATAATAGAAAATAATAAAAAAATAATTCGAAATTTAAATATGAATTATGATTTATAAAATAGTTATTGATTTTAAAAATATAAAAAATTTTAGGGAGGAATTTAAAATGGGAAAAATTATAGGAATTGACTTAGGAACAACAAACTCATGTGTAGCAGTTATGGAAGGAGGAGAGCCAGTAGTAATACCAAACGCTGAAGGTAACAGAACAACACCATCAGTAGTAGCATTCTCAAAAAATGGTGAAAGATTAGTTGGACAAATAGCAAAACGTCAAGCAGTTACAAATCCAGAAAATACTGTTATATCAATAAAAAGAAAAATGGGTACAGCTGAAAAAGTTAAAATAGAAGGTGACAGCTTTACACCACAAGAAATATCTGCAATGATTTTACAAAAATTAAAAACTGATGCAGAAAATTATTTAGGACAAAAAGTAACTCAAGCAGTTATTACAGTACCTGCATACTTTAATGATAGCCAAAGACAAGCAACAAAAGATGCTGGTAAAATAGCAGGACTTGAAGTTTTAAGAATTATAAACGAACCAACAGCAGCCGCTTTAGCTTATGGAATGGATAAAGAACAAGACCAAAAAATATTAATTTATGACTTAGGTGGAGGAACATTCGATGTTTCTATACTAGATATTGGTGATGGTGTATTTGAAGTTTTATCTACAAGTGGTAACACACATTTAGGTGGAGATGACTTTGATAATGCAATAATTGAATATTTAGTAAGTGAATTCAAAAAATCAAATGGAATCGATTTAAAAACAGATAAAATGGCAATGCAAAGATTAAAAGAAGCAGCTGAAAAAGCTAAAATAGAATTATCAGGTGTTCAACAAACACAAATTAACTTACCATTTATTACAGCAGATGCAACAGGACCAAAACACTTAGATGTAACTCTAACAAGATCAAAATTTGAAGAATTAATTCATGATTTAGTAGAGGCTACAGCAGGACCAGTTAACCAAGCATTAAAAGATGCAGGATTAACAGCAAATGATATTCATAAAGTATTATTAGTTGGTGGTTCTACAAGAGTTCCAGCAGTTCAAGAAGTTGTTAAGAGAATAACAGGTAAAGAACCAGATAAAGGAATAAACCCAGA
>CAKPJK010000018.1 GCA_934162615.1 uncultured Clostridia bacterium | reverse complement strand
TACAAAATCTAATTTCTGCCATATTTATCTTCTACAGAAAGTTATCATACTATGATAACTTTCCTAGAATATAAAAAACTTCAAAAGTAAATAATCCAAATTTTTTCAAACTTATTATTTGAAAGGAGAATTACAAAATGAAAGTAAAAGACTGTATGTGTGACGATGTATGTTGCGTAAAACCAGAAACTAAAATAACTGAGGTAGCAAAATTAATGAGCGAAAACCATATAGGATGTATACCAGTATGTGACAGTAACAATTGTATATGTGGAATACTAACAGATAGAGACATTTTATTAAGAACAGTTGCATGTGATAAAGACTGCTCACAAACAACGGCAAGTGATATAATGTCTACGGATTTATGTACTTGTAACCAAGATGACGATATAACAAACGCAGAAAGCAAAATGGCAAATAATCAAATAAGAAGATTACCAGTGTGCGATGAAGAAAATCATGTAATAGGAATTTTAACTTTAGGAGATTTAGCACAAAACGAAATTCAATTAGGAAGTCAACAAGTTTGCAATACCATAAGCGATATTTGTAGTTGTAATTCAAGTAAAAATAATTCCTAAAAATTATATTAAAAAAGTCCTGCTAATGGTAAATATTTTTATTTTTGTCTCAATCATTCACCTAAAAAATATTTTACCTTGCGTGGACTTTTTTAGCGAATATAAACCACAAATTCACATATAATAATTACATAGGAGAAGAAAAAAATGATAATTGACATGTCATATTGGACAAGAGTTCTTAAGAAATTTTTATATGTTATACTAATATTAGTTGGTTTATTTTTTGCATTCAAACTGGCAATATTTTACACACCATTTTTAATAGCATTTATAATATCATTAATGGTAGAACCAGCAATAAGATTTATAATGAAAAAAATGAAATTTACAAGAAAAACAAGTTCAATAATAATATTTATAATTGTATCTGCAATAATAATAGGAGCAGTAGCGTGGGGGATAGTAGCACTTATTTCAGAGGCATCAAACTTATTGCAAGATTTAAATGGATATGTAGAAAAAGCATACATATTATTTCAAAATTTTACAAGTAAGTTTGATTTTAATAAAATTCATTTACCAACCGAATTAACATCAATAATGCAAAACTCAACAGGTGATGTACTAACTTCAGTTTCAGGGTGGGTTAGGAATTTTTTAACAGGACTATTAAACATTATTACATCTATGCCATCTATTATAATATATTTTGTGGTAACAATTATGGCTTTATATTTAATATGTGTTGATAAAGTATATATTTTAGACCAAATAGAGCACCATTTTCCAAAAAGATGGGTATTTAAAGTTGGAACACACATAAAAGATTTAACAAAAACATTAGGGGGATATTTAAAAGCAGAGGCAACACTTATTTTAGTGTCTTTTATAATTTCTTTAGTAGGATTATATATGTTAAAAATTGCAAATTTTAACATAGAATTTCCGTTATTAATGGCTTTATTTATAGGTTTTGTTGACGCTTTACCAATTTTAGGTTCTGGAACAGTTATGATTCCCTGGGCTATTATTTCTGGTTTAAATGGTGATTTAAAATTAGGTATAGCAATTATTGTTTTGTTAATTATAATGTCAACAGTAAGACAATTTTTAGAACCTAAGTTAGTTAGTAAGCATATTGGTACACATCCGATTTTCACACTAATTGCTATGTATACAGGTTTTAAGTTTATTGGCGTTTTAGGTATGCTTGTTGGTCCAATTATTTTGATTATAATAAAAAATATTTTTGCAACTTTGATAGATGAAGGCATTGTAAAAAGTATTTTTGATAGAAATTAAAAAATCGGGATTGAATATTTGACTTCAAATTCCGATTTTTATTATACTATAATTATTCCCATTCAATTGTTGCAGGTGGTTTAGAAGTTATATCATACACAACACGGTTTACATGGTCAACTTCGTTTACAATTCTTGATGAAACTTTTTCTAAAACTTCATAAGGAATTCTGCTCCAAACACCTGTCATAAAATCTGTTGTTTCAACTGCTCTTAATGCAACAGTATAGTCATAAGTTCTTTCGTCACCCATAACACCAACTGATTTTAAATTTGTTAATACTGCAAAATATTGATTAATATTTTTGTGTAATCCTGCATTTGCAATTTCTTCTCTGAAGATATAATCTGCATCTTTTAAAATATTTAATTTATCTTCAGTAATATCTCCAATAACTCTTATTGCAAGACCTGGACCGGGGAATGGTTGTCTAAATACTAAGTTTTCTGGCATTCCTAATTCTAATCCTGTTTTTCTAACTTCATCTTTAAATAAATCTCTTAAAGGTTCAATTATTTCTTTGAAGTCAACATAGTCAGGTAAACCACCAACATTATGATGACTTTTTATAACAGAACTTTTTCCAAGACCACTTTCGATAACGTCAGGATAAATAGTTCCTTGTACTAAGAAATCAACAGTACCAATTTTTTTTGCTTCTTCTTCAAAAACTCTTATAAATTCTTCACCAATAATTTTTCTCTTTGTTTCTGGGTCACTAACACCTGCAAGTTTTGCTAAAAATCTATCTTTAGCATTAACTCTAATAAAGTTGATATCTTGATTTTTGAAAACTTCCTCAACTTCGTCACCTTCATTTTTACGAAGCAAACCATGGTCAACAAAAATACAAGTTAAGTTTTTACCAATAGCTCTTGAAAGTAAAACTGCAGCAACAGATGAATCAACACCACCAGATAGGGCACATAATGCTTTTTTATCACCAATTTTTTCTTTTAATTTTGCAATACTTTCTTCAACAAAAGAAGATATAATCCAGTCTCCAGAACATTTACAAATATTAAATAAGAAGTTTTTAATTACTTGTGTTCCATTTATAGAACTATTAACTTCTGGATGGAATTGGATACCGTATAAATTTTTTTCTTTGTTTTCCATTGCGGCATTTGGACAAGATGAAGTATGTCCAATGTTTTTGAATCCTTCTGGAACTTTTTCAACAAAATCTGTATGGCTCATTAAGAAACCATTTGTATTTTCAAATCCTTCAAAAAGTAGGGAAGAGTTATCAATAGATACATCTGTTGTACCATATTCTCTTTTATCTGCTCTTGCAACATTACCACCTAATGTGTATGTCATAAGTTGCATTCCATAGCATATTCCAAGTACAGGAATTCCAAGTTCAAAAATTCCTTCTGCACATCTTGGAGAATCTTCTCCATATACACTTGCAGGTCCTCCTGTAAAAATGATTCCTTTTGGATTTTTTTCTTTGATTTTTTCAATAGAAATGTCAAAAGGGACAACTTCTGAATAAACATTACATTCTCTTACACGTCTTGCTATTAATTGATTATATTGTCCACCGAAGTCTAAAATTAAAATTAATTCATTGTTTTTCACGATATATCCTCCTAAACAAATATTTTGTAATATTTTATCATATTTTAAATTAAAAGTAAAGAAAAAGCGGAAGATTAATCTTCCACTTTTCCAATTGCTAGGAACATAGGCTTTATTCCTATTTTTGCATATTCAGAAATCATGTTGTCAATATCAACATCTTGAATCTCTGTATATACAGAAGGACGCTCTGTCCATGTTCCATTGCTTTCGCGCCGGGCAAAATGATAGTCATAATCTTCTGGTCTTCCTTCATAGTCGAATTTTATAGCAACAAAGCCAAAAAATATAACTAACCATTCACCATCAAGTAAATCATCTACGCTATTTACTTTCCGGCAAGTCCGGTGATAAGTATCTTTGCATTTTGTTGAAATTTCAACAAATGGATATGAATTGTACCATAAATTCAATTCAGAATTTGGTATATCTTCATTTTCGATGTCCAATGCATGGGTCATGCAATTGATAAATTTCTTCATGCTATTTCCTCTCTTTCAACAGTTAATTACATATATTATAACATAATTTTAAATTTTTTTCAAAATTATTGCAAAAGAAAACATAAATTGTTATAATTTTTATATTAAGAAATAAGGAGGAAACAAAAATGGCAAAAATTGTTGAAGGAATATCAAGAACATTTAACGAATTCTTATTATTACCAAACTTAACAACAGAAAAATGTATACCAAACAACGTATCATTAAAAACACCACTTGTAAAATTTAAAAAAGGAGAAGAACCAAAGTACTCTGCCAATATCCCAATGGTATCTGCAATAATGCAATCAGTATCAGGAGAAGAAATGGGAATTGCACTAGCAAGAGAAGGTGGAGTTGCATTTATCTATGGTGCACAATCAATAGAAAGTCAAGCAGCAATGGTAAGACATGTAAAAAAACACAAAGCAGGATTTGTAGTAAGTGACTCTAATGTAAAAAGTGGAACACCACTAAGAGATGTTATAGAACTTACAAAAGAAACAGGGCATTCAACAGTAATGATAACAGAAGACGGAACAGAAAACGGAAAATTTTTAGGATTAGTTACAGATAAAGACTATAGAATATCAAGGGATGATTTAGACGCTCCAATTGATAATTATATGACACCAAAAGAAAAAGTTATTTGGGCAGAAGAAGGAATCACTCTAGTAGAAGCAAATGATGTGATTTGGGAAAAGAAAAAAGAATGTTTACCAATATTAACAAAAGAAGGTAATCTAAAATATTTAGTATTTAGAAAAGACTATGAAGAAAGAAAAAATAACCCAAACTCATTATTAGACGAAAATAAAAGATATATTGTAGGAGCAGGAATAAACACAAGAGACTATGAAGAAAGAATACCTGCATTAGTAGAAGCAGGAGTAGATTTAGTATGTATGGACTCTTCAGATGGAAATTCAGTATGGCAAAAAAATACTATTGATTATGTAAGAAAAACATATGGAGATAGTGTAAAAATAGGAGCAGGAAATGTAGTTGATGCAGAAGGATTTAGATATTTAGCAGAAGCCGGAGCAGACTTTATCAAAGTTGGTGTAGGTGGAGGATCTATCTGTATAACACGTGAAACAAAAGGTATAGGTAGAGGACAGGCAAGTGCATTAATTGACGTAGTAAAAGCACGTGACGAATATTACGAAGAAACAGGAATTTATATTCCAATATGTTCAGACGGAGGAATTGTACATGACCATCATATAACAATAGCATTATCATTAGGAGCAGACTTTGTTATGATGGGAAGATATTTTGCAAGATTTGACGAAAGTCCTACAAGAGTATTAAAAATAGGAAATAACTATGTGAAAGAATACTGGGGAGAAGGATCTAACCGTGCTAGAAACTGGCAAAGATATGACATGGGAGGAGAAAAGAACAAATTATCTTTTGAAGAAGGTGTTGATTCTTACATTCCTTATGCAGGACCATTAAAAGACAATTTAAATGTAACAGTAACAAAAATAAAATCAACAATGTGCAACTGTGGAGCAATAACAATTAAAGAATTACACGAAAAAGCAAGATTAACTTTAGTTTCTAATGTAAGTATTGCAGAAGGTAGTGCACATGATGTTATGCTAAAAGAAGTAGATAAAAATTATAATAATTAATAACAAAAATGTCCTTTTAACAAAGGGCATTTTTATAATATCCCAGCCGTAGGAATATAACTATCATCAGGAGGATAAACATACTCATCAGAAGAAGGCTTATCAACACTTTTTATATCAGTAATTTTAACAATAGGCATATCACCATGGTAATCACCTTTAATAATGGTTCCTGTAACTTGAACCCACGAATTATCAGTAAAACTCTTAGCGTTATCGCACTCACACAAAAAGCCAACAACAACAGACTGGGAATTAGAACTAATAATCATATCACGAGCCAAAACAAATTGATTATCTTGCAAATCCAAAACCCTATAAACATAACCTGTAAAGCAAATCTTTTTACCAACATAAGAATCAATATTTTCATGAACAGTCTTTAAAATATTTGTATAATTTCTTGGTTGAATTTCGGAAACACCATTTTGAGGAAAACAGCTCTGAGATTTAGAAGCATTATTAGCACCGCCAAAAACTCTACACATAACAATTCCCAAAATGACAACTAAAAACGCAATTATCCCAATAAAAAAATATTTAAAAATTTTACTCCCATTAACTTTAACATTAAAAATAAACATACAAAAACCTCTTTTCAATTCTCAATTTACAATCTATTTAATAAACCAATAACAAAATTTTATAGTATATACTAAAATGTATTTAATAGCAAAAAAAATATGCTTTTTTTTTTATTAAAAATACTTGCTAAAAACCAATTTTAGTGATATAGTAACAAAGTACAAAAGGGAAAATTAGTAACAAAAAATTTTCCACAATATCAAAAATAAACTTAGGAGGAATGTACCAAATGAAATTTTTCAAAACATACAGCGAAAAAGAAGTAAAAAGGGTAATGCCAATAGTAAAGAAAATTAATGAATTAGAACCAGAAATGGAAAAATTAACAGACCACGAATTAAGAGGAAAAACAGAATATTTCAAAAAGCAATTAGCAGATGGAAAAACATTAGACGATATATTACCAGAAGCTTTTGCAGTAGTTAGAGAAGCTTCAAAAAGAGCATTAGGAATGAGACATTTTGATGTTCAATTAATAGGTGGAATTATATTACACCAAGGAAGAATTGCCGAAATGAAAACTGGTGAGGGAAAAACATTAGTCGCAACATTACCAGTATACTTAAATGCACTAGAAGGAAAAGGAGTTCACGTAATTACAGTAAACGACTACCTAGCAAAAAGAGATAGTGAATGGATGGGAAAATTATATAAATTCTTAGGACTTTCAGTAGGACTAGTAATTGCAGGAATGGACCCACAAGCAAAACAAAAAGCATATGCAGCAGATATCACATATGGTACAAACAACGAATTTGGATTTGATTATTTAAGAGATAATATGGTAATCTATCAAAATCAATTGGTACAAAGAGGATTACACTATGCAATTGTCGATGAAATTGATAGTATTTTAATAGATGAAGCAAGAACACCGCTTATCATATCTGGTAGAGCAAACGAATCTTCAGATTTATATAAAAGAGCAGATAACTTCGTAAAAAAATTAGAAGCAAAAGTTATTGTAGAAGAAGATGTAAAAGATTTTGAACAAGCAGAAGACAACGAAAAATATGATTACATTGTAGACTTAAAAGCAAAATCTGCATCATTAACACAAAAAGGTATTAAAAAAGCAGAAGAATTCTTTAACCTAGAAAACTTCAACGACCTAGAAAATTCAACAATAGTACACCATGTAAACCAAGCACTAAGAGCAAATGGTGTAATGAAAAAAGATATAGATTACATCGTAAAAGATGGAGAAGTTTTAATTGTAGATGAATTTACAGGACGTATTATGTATGGAAGAAGATACAACAATGGACTACATCAAGCAATTGAAGCAAAAGAAAAAGTTAAAATTGCAGACGAATCAAAAACACTTGCGACAATAACATTCCAAAACTTCTTTAGAATGTATGATAAATTATCTGGTATGACTGGTACAGCCATGACAGAAGAAGCAGAATTCGAAGAAATATATAACTTAGACGTTGTTGAAATACCAACAAATAAACCAATGGTAAGAAAAGACGAAAATGACGTTATATACAAAAACGAAGCAGCAAAATTTAGAGCAGTAGTAAACAGTATAAAAGAAAGCCATGAAAAAGGACAACCAGTTTTAATTGGTACAGTATCAATTGAAAAATCAGAAAAATTAAGTAAATTACTTGATAAAGAAAGAATACCACACGAAGTATTAAACGCAAAATCACATGAAAAAGAAGCAATGATAGTTGCTCAAGCAGGTAAATTTGGAGCAGTTACAATCGCTACAAACATGGCAGGACGTGGTACTGATATTATGCTAGGTGGAAATAGCGAATACTTAGCAAAAGAAGAAATGAGAAAAAATAAAGTACCAGAAAACTTAATAGAAGAATCAAACACATATTATGAAACAGACGACCAAGACATATTAAGAGCAAGAGAACAATTCAACAAATTAGTTGAAAAATATGACGAAAAAATAAAAGAAGAAAAACAAAAAGTTATAGATGCTGGAGGTCTAAAAATAATTGGTACAGAAAGACACGAATCAAGAAGAATTGATAACCAATTAAGAGGACGTTCTGGACGTCAAGGTGATGTCGGAGAATCAAGATTCTTTATCGGACTAGATGATGACTTAATGAAAATCTTTGGTGGAGATGCAATAACAAAAGTTTACAATACATTAGGTGCAGACGAAGACATGCCAATAGCTTCAAGATTAATTTCAAGAGCAGTTGAAAATGCTCAAAAGAAAGTTGAAGGTAGAAACTTCAGTATCCGTAAAAATGTATTAAAATATGATGATGTTATGAACGCACAAAGAGAAATCATTTACAAACAAAGAAGAGAAGTTCTTGACGGAGAAGACATCCATAGCAATATCTTAAATATGATAAACAGTATTGCAGAAGAAACAGTTGCAATGTTCGTTGAAGGCGAAGATGGAAAATCAATCAATGTAGAAGCTTTAAATACAGAAATAACAAACGAATTTGGTTTAGAAATGTATGACTTCATTAAAGAACATGAAAATGATTCAAATGCAATTATAGAAGAATTAGAAAAACAAGCATTAAATAAATATCAAGCAAAAGAAGAGGAAATTACTTCTGAAAAAATGAGAGAACTTGAAAGAGTTGTAATGCTTAAAGTTGTAGACGAAAAATGGATGAACCATATTGATAATATGGACGAATTAAAAAATGGTATTGGATTAAGAGCTTATGGACAACAAGACCCTGTAGTTAAATACAGAATGGAAGGTATGGATATGTTTGAAGAAATGATTGCAAACATAAAAGTAGATGTTGTTAAAATTCTTATGAATATCAGAAGACAAAATGGTGAAGTTAAAAGACAAGAAGCAGTAAAAATTACAGGTGCAGCATTAGAAGCTATCAATAGTGTTGATGGTGGTAAAAAAATAAATACTCCTGAATATAGTCAGACAGTTGTAAATGAAGGACCAAAGATAGGTCGTAACGACCCTTGCATTTGCCGGTTCAGGAAAAAAATATAAAAATTGTTGTGGAAAAAATAAATAATGATTATTCCACAGTTTTACTGGAGGATTACTCCAGAACATATCTGAAAATTTTAAATATATAAAATTATATATAAAAATGCAGTCGAATGACTGCATTTTTTGTTACAATTTTAATATCCTAAATTTTTTTAATTTCCAAACAATAACCTTAAACTTAATTTCCAAATTTCCATACCGTGTGAAACATTTAGGCGTGGAATTTTATAGTTATCATCTTTTCTTGAAGCCTTTCTATAATCTTTTCTAGTAGGTCCATAAGCAAAAGCAAGTAATCCATCACTAGATTCCCAACTATTTATTAAATCCTCATTATATTGTCCAAATGGATAAGCAATAAATTTAGTATCAGTAATATTATTTTTAAATAAAGAAAAATCTTCTTTCATTTGTTCTTTTGAAACTTCATTTATTGAATTATGATAATGTAATCCATATGTATGAGAGCAAAAATCAATATTAGGATACTCCTCTTTAGACTTTTCTACTAACTCTAAAGGCATATATGTTTTTATATTTCCATCCCAGTCTGTTTGAGTGGCGTTTTGAACATATTCACCAATTAAAAATACAGTAGCATTCATATTGTATTTTTTTAATAGGGGAAAGGCATAATGATAATTAGATAAAAATCCATCATCAAAAGTAATTAAAACACTTTTTTGAGGTAAATTAAGCATACCTTGTTTCCACTTATAAAACTCTTCCATAGTCAATGTTTTATAATTATGTTTTTTTAAATATTTTAATTGTTCTTCAAAATTTTTAACATCAATTGTCCAATCCTTTTCACTTTCAAAATTTGTTTTTTCTTCTGCGGTTGCTAAATTGTGATAACATAGTACTGGTATTTTATTTTTGTTTATTATATATATATAACAACTTATTAATATAAATAAAGTACATATTGCAATTAATACTATAATAATGTTTCTTTTCATTTTTTTACCTCCTACAGGTGTTATTCTATCAATTATTATTAATTTTGTCAAAAGTTGCATTTTACTGTAAAAATAATTGTAAACCAACGAAAACAGGGTAAAATAGAATGATTGACAAATTATGTAAAATATGCTAAGATATGTAACATAAAAATGCAATACGGAATAAAAAATAAGGAGAGTGTAAAAATGTTAGAGCTTGAAGAAAATATTAGATTACTAGAAGAATTAAAATCCAAATTACAGAATTTAGGTGAGTCTCTTTGACATTACTAAATTAGAAGGAGAACTTAGCAGACTAGAAGAGAAAACGGCAAACCCAGATTTTTGGACAACAAATAATGAAGAAACAAAAAAAGTATTATCAGAAATAAAAAGAATAAAAAGCAGAGTCATAAGATACAGAGAACTTGAAAAAGAAATAAACGATTCATTAGAACTATCCGAATTAGTAAAAGAAAGTTTTGAAGAAGAGCTTTTAAAAGACATAATAAAGAACACAAAAAAGGAGCAAAGGGAATTAGAAAGGTTAGAACTAGAAACACTTTTATCAGGCAAATATGACGCAAATAATGCTATTGTCACAATACATCCAGGTGCAGGTGGAACGGAATCACAAGACTGGGCAGAAATGTTATATAGAATGTACACAAGATGGGCCACAAAAAATGAATATGAAGTAAAAGAATTAGACTATCTTGAAGGAGAAGAGGCAGGGATAAAAAGTGTTACATTTGAAATAATAGGTCAAAATGCGTACGGATACATGAAAAGTGAAAAAGGTGTACATAGATTAGTTAGAATCTCACCATTTGATAGTGGTGGAAGAAGACATACATCATTTGCATCAGTTGAAGTTTTACCAGAAATAACAGAAGATATTGAAATAAATATTAATCCAGATGATTTAAGAATAGATACATATCGTGCATCAGGAGCAGGAGGACAACATATCAACAAAACATCGTCTGCTGTAAGAATTACACATATTCCTACAAACACGGTAGTTGCTTGCCAATCAGAACGTTCACAAATTCAAAATAGAGAAACAGCTATGAAAATGTTAAAATCTAAATTATTTGATTTAAAAGAACAAGAACATAAAGAAAAAATTGAAGATTTGAAAGGTGAACAAAGAGATATTGCATGGGGAAGTCAAATCCGTTCTTATGTTTTTTGCCCATATACAATGGTTAAAGACCACAGAACAAATCATGAAGTTGGTAATGTTCAGGCAGTTATGGACGGAGAACTAGATGGATTTATGGAAAGTTATCTAAAACAAAATTTATAAGATAAACATATAATATATAGAGCCACATTTTAAATAAAATAGGGCTCTATATATTATTTTAAAGAGGTGGTCCATATGGACACAATAGTAATGAAATTTGGAGGAAGTTCAGTAGCAGACAATGACAAGTTAAAAATAGTGGCTAAAAAAGTTATAGATATGTATGATAAAGGAAATAACATAGTTGTAATACTATCTGCTCAAGGAAAAACAACAGATAAATTAATAAACGAGGCTTCACAAATAATAGAAGAAAATACAAAAATTGATGCAGAACAAATGCCAAATTCAGAAATTTTTCGTGAAATGGATATGTTGCTTAGTTCAGGAGAACAAATTTCAATTTCAAAATTAAGTATATTATTAAATAAAATGGGATATAAATCAATATCACTTACAGGATGGCAAGCAGGAATACTTACAGACAATGTAAATCAAAATGCAATTATAAAAAACATAGATACAACAAGAATTTTACAAGAACTTGAAAAAAGAAAAATTGTCATAATAGCTGGTTTTCAAGGATATAATGAAAATCTTGATATTACAACATTGGGGAGAGGTGGTTCAGATACATCTGCTATTGCAATTGCTGCAGCATTAAAGGCAAAAGAATGTTACATTTTTTCTGATGTAGATGGAGTATACACAACAGATCCTAATAAAATTCCTGAAGCCAAAAAAATCCCTGCACTTTCATATAATGAAATGATGGAGATTTCTAGTGAAGGAGCTAAAGTTCTTCATAATAGGTGTGCCGAAATAGGTGATAAGTTTAAGATTCCTATTATAACAAAATCAACTTTTAATAATAAGGCTGGCACCATTATTACTGATATTATTGAAGAAAATACTATAAAAAGTATTGTTAAAAAGGATATTTCTAGAATCTCGGTTATCGGTAATGGAGTTATTAGAAATTATGATTTTATTAAGAATTTATTGGATATTATTCAAAAGAATAAATTGGAGATGCTTGAATTTAATGTTTCTGAATCTAAAATTTCAGTTGATTTTAAGGGAATAGTGAATGATAAAATTTTAGAAGAAATGCATAATATAATTATAAAATAAAAATATACTTGGAAAAATAGGGAAAACAAAAAGTTTTCCCTACTTAAAAACATTATAATTTTAATGTCTTAATGTTGCCCTCGCAGAGGACTTTGAAACCAATTCTAAAGACAGCTCTTTACAAAGTTTATAAAGTTGTTCGTCTGATATATGTTTTTGAAAATATACATATATACTTCCTCTCTTAAATTTTGAACTAAATTCATCTCCATAAACTTTTTTGATAGCATCATTCACCTTCTTTAAAGAAGTCCGTGTTTCTATAACTATCTTTTTCATATAGTTTCCTCCTTTTGTAAAATATTTAATAACTATATTATATAGCAAATTAACCTAAAAATCAATAAAATTATGTAAAATTGTTGTATAATAGTATAATATAGATACATTGTTAATTGTATTCGGATTTACCCTAAAAAAAGTTCTAAAAGAGACAAACTCTGAATATATATAAATATCAGAAAAACAAAATCATAGCAAACAAATATAAGCTATTTGAAAGGAATGTGATGCAATATGACAATAGATGAAAGAAAAACAATAAACGCCGGAGTAATACAAAACCTAATATTAGAAAATAGGGGAAAGCTAAGTATATCAGGAGTAAATGATGTACTAAGTTTTGACGACCAAGTAGTAATGGTTGAAACAGAATTAGGATTATTAACAGTAAAAGGAGAAAACTTAAGAATAAACAAATTAAGTATAGACACATCAGAAGTAATAGTTGAAGGAGACATATCTTACCTAGCATATAGTGATAAAGAATTAGAAAAAAACAAAGGAAGCATCCTAAATAAAATCTTTAAATAATTTAAAGGACTGATGAAAATGGTGGCAAATCAAGCAAATTTATTTTTGGTATTTACATTAAATGGCATATTAATAGGCCTATTATTTGACATATTTAGAATTTTAAGAAAAAGCTTTAAAACACCTGATATTATAACATATATAGAAGATTTTTGCTTTTGGATCATAACAGGACTCATTTTATTATATTCAATATTTACATTTAGCAATGGTGAAGTAAGGTTTTATATGTTTATAGCGATATTTTTAGGATGCTTAATATATATGATTTTATTTAGCAAATATTTTATAAAAATAAATGTAAAAATAGTAACATTTATTTCTATAATTCTAGGAACTATATTAAAAATAATATGCTTTCCTATAAAAATAATATTTAAATTTTTAAAAAAATATATATCAAAGCCAATACATTTTACGACGATAAATATTAAAAAATTTAAAATAATAAAACATAAAAATCTAAAAAGCAACAATCAAACTTAAAAAGTACAAAAAATCTTATAAAGTTTTATAAAAAAAGAAGGATTTTTGAATAAAAAGTAGAAATATATATTATATGAAATTTTAGAGGTGAAAAAATACTTATGAAAAAAAGAAGATTATATAAAAACTTATTAATTTTATTAGTATTAATATATGCTATAATTACTTTGATAAGCCAACAAAAAGTAATAAACCAATATACAACAAATAGCAAAGAACTTGCAAGTAAAATAAGTGATCAAGAAACTCAAAAAGCAGAATTAGTTACTGAAAAGGAAAATGTAAATTCTAAAGAATATATAGAGCAAGTAGCAAGGGAAAAATTAGATATGTATTATCCTAACGAAAAAATCTATGTAGATAAAGGAATGTAAGTACATAGAATAAATTCATAATTACTATAATTTTATTTATAAAGTTAAAATTCAAAAGCGCAATATAGCGCTTTTTTTAAAAAACTCTTTCTTTTTTTGGAAAAATATGTTATAATATAAAAGTATTATATTTATTTCGAAAAAAATCCCATCAAAATTAAAAAATTAAATATAAATAAGAATTAGGAGGAATTTATGATTAATTTAGAAGAAAAAAATCTTACAGAGTTAAAAGAATTAGCAAAAGAAAATAACATTAAAAATATATCAAAATTAAAGAAAGAAGAATTAATACAAGTTTTAGAGCAGGTTATTAGTAGTGAAACTACTAATACTACTGAAATAATAAAGAAAAATGAAACAAATATTAAATTAGATGAAAATAATAATCAAGAGGGATACAAACTTACAAACGAAGGAGACGAAATTGTAGAGGGAATATTAGACATTTTACCAGACGGCTACGGATTTCTAAGGGGTGAAAACTATTTATCAAGCCCAAAAGATGTTTATATTTCAGTAATTCAAATAAGAAGATTCAAACTAGATACAGGAGATATAATCAAAGGTATTGCAAGATGTAAGGAAGGAGAAAAATTTCCTTCATTAATATTTGTTGGTGAAGTTAATGGTGAATCACCAGAAAAAGCAGCAAGAAGAAAAAGATTTGATGAATTAACACCTATATATCCAACTGAAAGAATCAAACTGGAAACAGATAGTAAAGAATATGCTATGAGAATGATAGACCTAATGTCGCCTATCGGAAAAGGGCAAAGAGGTATGATAGTTGCTCCACCTAAAGTAGGTAAAACAACATTATTAAAGAAAATTGCAAATAGTATTTCAAAAAATAATCCAGAAGAAAAATTGATTGTATTGCTTATAGACGAAAGGCCAGAAGAAGTTACAGATATGAAACGTTCTATTAATGGAGAAGTTATATACTCAACATTTGATGAATTACCAGAACATCACGTAAAAGTAGCAGAAATGGTACTTGAAAGAGCAAAAAGACTAGTTGAACAAGGACAAGATGTCGTTATTTTATTAGACAGTATCACAAGACTTGCAAGAGCATACAACCTAACAATTCCATCTTCAGGAAGAACACTATCAGGTGGTTTAGACCCTGCAGCATTACATAAACCTAAAAAATTCTTTGGAGCTGCTAGAAATATTGAATTTGGAGGAAGTCTTACAATTCTTGCTACTGCATTAGTTGAAACAGGTAGTAGAATGGATGATGTTATATTTGAGGAATTTAAAGGTACAGGTAATATGGAAGTTCATCTTGATAGAAAATTGTCTGAAAAACGTATATTTCCTGCTATTGATATTAATAAATCCGGTACTAGACGTGAAGATTTATTACTTACTCCAAAGGAAAAAGAAACTGTTTTTGCATTGCGTAAAGCTATGAATAGTATGCCGGTTGCGGATGTTACTGAACATGTTATTTCTATGATGGTTAAATCAAAAAATAATCAAGAATTTTTGGATAATATCGATGATTATATTAGAAGATTCAAATAAAATTTATTAAAAACGAAAAAACAGCTAAAATATTGCAAATTTTGGTTGTTTTTTTGTTAAATTTTTCTTATACAATTGCAACATTGCTAAATATGTGATAAAATATTAACATAAAAAGTATCAATATTTTATTATTTATAAAATAGAAGTTATTAGTTTTGGATCTTTATATGGAAACATAACACTTGATGATATACTAGCAGGTCTATCAACTTCAAGAAATCCTTACTTACAATCTATTTTTATGAGAATAAAGAGGGTAGAAGCAATAGGAAGTGGCTTAAGAAGAGTAAAATCATATTATAATAAAATTGGATTAAATTTCGAGATAGATGTATTACCGTCATCATTTGTTGTAAAATTACCTAAAATATCATTGAATAATGTTGCTATACAAAATAATAGTAAAGGTGATATGGATATAATTATAAAATATATTGAAAAAAATGGCTCTATAACAAGGATTAATGCTCAGGTACTAATTAATAAAGAAAAGACAACTACCTCAACAATATTAAATAAATTAGTTGAAAATGGTGTTTTGGTTAAAATCGGAAACGGGCCAAGTACAAGATATGAAATGAATAGATAATAACTTAAAAGTGAAATTGGCTTTATTAATATATGTAAGAATAAAAAATAGCTGACAATAAAAAATAGTAATTTTTTGTTATGATTGGAGGACAATATATGACTGAAAAAGAGAAAATGTTAGCAGGAGAAATATATAATGCTAACTATGATGAAGAACTTATAAAAGAAAGAATTGAAGTTAAAGATAAATGTTTTTTATATAATAATATTAAGCCGTCTAATATAGAAAGTAGAACAAAATTATTAAAAGAAATTTTGGGAAAATATGAAGAAACTTTTTATATTGAACAGCCTTTTATATGTGATTATGGATATAATATAGAAATTGGAAAGAATTTTTATGCTAATCATAATTTAGTTATATTAGATGGAAACAAAGTTGAATTTGGAGACAATGTTTTTGTTGCTCCTAATTGTGCATTTTACACGGCTGGACACCCTTTAGACTATAAAGAAAGAAATAAGGGATTAGAATATGCAAAACCAATTAAAGTTGGTAATAATGTTTGGATAGGTGGAAATGTAATTGTACTTCCAGGAGTAAGCATAGGAGATAATGCTGTAATAGGGGCAGGAAGTGTTGTTACTAAAGATATTCCATCAAACGTTATTGCAGTTGGAAATCCTTGTAGAGTTATAAAAGAAATATAATAAAGAATAGTAGTTTGTATGGAGGATTACAAAATGAAGATAATAACACTATGTGGAAGTTTAAAATTTCAAAAAGAGATGATGACAGTTGCTGAAAAGATGGCATTAGAAGGATATTGTATTCTTACACCGGTATATCCAGTATTAGAAAATATGAAGGCAACAGAAGAACAATTAATAAAATTGAAAGAGGCACATTTTAAAAGAATAGAATTATCAGATACTATATTGGTAGTAAATATAAATAATTATATTGGAGAAAGTACAAATTTAGAAATAGATTATGCAAAAAAATTAGATAAAGAAATTATATATTATACCGATTTAATCGAAAACAAGTAGAGCAACAAATTACAATAAGTAAATCAAATTACTTTAGCAACATTACAAAAATTAAATAATAAAAAAATTACGAGGTATTGAATTTAATCAATATCTCTTTTTTTGTTGCATATATCAATAATCAATAGAAGAGAGGTAGAAGTAGATATGAAAAAGTGCAAAAAAAGGAATACAGTACATTGCACAAAATCAAAGTTGTATGTTTAATTAGAATTTATACATATATTTCCAATAATTTTTGTAATTGTATTGGTTCTAAGATTTTAAAGTTTTAGTAAACTATACGTAATATGCTTATTAGTAAACAAAGTGTTATATATTGCATTATTTTTTTATTCTTAAATTTAATATATTAAAATAAGGGCATAAATGCCCTTAAAAATCGTTTTTTTATTTTATTATACATAATAGTGTATATAATTGTCTAAAATTCGCCTGGGTTTGTTTTCTTTACTTTTTCGTATATGTCCATTTTCCATTTCATTTCTTGTATTTTTATTTTTGCATTTAAGGTTGCAATTGTTGACATTAAAATACCTACTAATATGCAAATTATAAATCCTATGAAATTTTTACTTGTAATTCCAATTAAAATAAATATTCCAATTATTATAAAGTAATATGCGGTTATCATATTTTCAATTGTTCCTATATATTTGTAATATTTTTCTTTTTCAAATAACATCTTTTGTTTCCTCCTTTTATTTTGCTTTTGGATATGGTTTTATTTCATTTGTTCTACCTAGTATATAATCTGTTGAGGTATTATAAAAGTCTGCAAGTTTTAATAATACTTTTGTTGGTATGTCGTTTTTTCCTATTTCATATTGATTGTATCCTGTTTGTGACATATTTAAAACTTGTCCAATTTGTTTTTGTGTTAGGTCTTTGTCTTCTCTTAGGTTTCTTATTCTGTCGTACATAAAATCACCCCTTTTTTTATTATTATAAAATAACTTGAAATAAGTTATTGACATTTAACTTAAAATAAGTTATACTATTTTTAGATAACTTAAAATAAGTTATCTTCAATAACACTAGATTGGTGTCGTAAAGGATATTGATATATGAACTGAGCCTTTAGGATATTAATGTGTTATTACTAGCGGTATAAATAATATTGTTATTCATTAATACTCCTTAAAATGTATTTGATATAATCTTTTTCTTACCGCTAGAAACATTGTAACGTTAGGCTATGTCCCCAGTCTAGTGTTATGGTGGGGGACTATATAAAATAGAGGGAGTTTTAAAAATGAGAATTAAACATTTTTTAGAAACAAATGATAATTTTACTAAAGAAGAATTGGAAATTTTTTTGGATTTATTAGACATTGTTAAGGATAGTTTATTTGATTCTACTGACAAGTTACTAAGTGCTATGATTAATGCTAATGATGAGGAAAGTAAAACTATTGATGTAGAATTCTGGAATAATCAAAGAAGATTATTAATATGTATAAAATTTTGTCATTTATTAGATGATTATATATTCGATAAGAAATGGGGGAAATATTTAAAATGAAATGTCAAGGAAATTTTGTTTTTAAAACATTAACACATCGTTCAGGAGGTACTTTTAAAAATGCAGACGGTACAGATGTTACTTATCCTGCTGCATATATTTTAAAAGTTGACGAGAACCTAGAAAATGGTGAAATTAATGAACATAAGTTTAAAATTGCAGAAAATAATACAATGTTACTTAATGTATTAAAAGGTTTTAAACCATATGAACAGTTAGTTTTACAATTTGAGGTTACTTTATATACAAACAGAATAGGTTTTGAGGTTGTTAATGTTATTGAGGATTAATTTAGTATATAAATATAATTTATATAGTTGAGGAAAGGAAGGGATTACGAATGGTAACTGAAGTTGATTTGTTAACTTTAATACATAACGACTTAGGTGTTATTGCTTGTCTTCTTCTTTTCTTCGTTCTGGTCAACATTTTGAAATATATTTATAAATTTTTTGATATGTTGTTCCAGTTTTAGTACAAAAGATGAAAGGAGTGTTGCGGTATGTTAAAAACTATAATTACTGCCGATATGCTAGGCGGTGTATTAAACGAGGTTGTTGGTGTATTACCAGTTGCTATACCTGTCTTAATCACATTTATAGCATTAAGAAAAGGTATTTCATTTATCCAATCAATATTGCACTCTGCTTAGTGTTTAACACTAAAGAGTTACAAAAGAAAAAGAGGAGTGATTTTTTATGGAAACTGCAAGCACAAGTGTGTTAAGCACTGTTATTACAAGTAAGATGTTACAAGGTGTACTTGATGAAATAGTAGGTATTTTACCAGTTTGTATACCTGTAATGATTACATTTATTGCATTACGTAAAGGTATTGCTTTTATACAAAGTATATTACACTCTGCGTAAGTTTACTAAAGATAAAAACAAGAGTAGAGGTTTTCTCTGCTCTTTTGTTTTAGAAGGGAGTTTTAAAAAATGAAAAATAAATGTTTTTTAGTTGTATGTATTTTTTTATTAATATTATCTTTTTTTACCTGTAGTGTTTTTGCTACTGATACTGAATTTGTAGAAGTTGTAAGACCCAATGGTGATAAATATTCTGTTCCAATTTCAAATGACTTTGGTGTTGATTTTAATAATGGGTTTGTTTATAGGGATAATGGTTTATTTGTTGTTTTAGACAAAGGTTCGTTTTTTTACAATGGTAGAGATTATAGCGGGTGGACTGCAAATAAAGATGTTATCGCTGTTTCAGGTTTTGCAACTCTTTTAACTTACGAAAATGGTTCTTGGGTTAATAAAGGTCATTGTTCTTTTGATATTTATAATGGAAAATATATTTGCAATTTAAGTGATGGTACTTTGTATGCTCCATTTTATAGTAATAAAGATAAGACTAATATCCAAATAGAGGGATTGAAAAACCCTTTTGTTCCGACTCCACAACCGACAACTCTAGCGGAGATAATGGAAGTGGAGAAGACGGAAAAAAAGACGATACAGGAAATTCTGGGAGTACTTCCATTGATTATAGTAGTGGTGGTGTCTTTTCTTGGATTGCGCAAGGCTTTGAAAATGTTATTGACTTTCTTAAAAACCTCGTAAATGGTTTAAAAGATTTGGGCACAAATATTGGTAATTGGTTTAGTGATTTAGGAACTGACATAGGTAATTGGTTTAATGATTTAAGTACTGATTTAAGTAATTGGTTTAGCGATTTAGGAACTAATTTAAAAACTTGGTTTAGCGATTTAGGATCTAATTTAAGCAATTTCTTTAGTGATTTAAGTACTAATTTAGGTAATTGGTTTAAAGATGTTGGAAACTGGTTTGGTGAACTTGGAAGAAATATTGGTGATTTTTTTGATAATATGTTAAGTGGTATTAAAGAGTTTTTTGCTGGTATTCCTGAATTTTTTAAAAGTTTTTGGGAGTCATTAAAAGATTTTTTCAAATCACTTTTTGTACCTAGTGAAGAACGTATTACAGGTTTGCAAAATACTGTTATGTCAAAATTCGATTTTATTAATAGTATAAAAACTGCTATAAGTTCATTTAATGATATTATTAATAATTTGGGTAATGCTCCAGTATTACATCTTGAATTAGGCTCAACTAAGTATACTGATAAAATGACTGTTAACGTTATTGATTTAAACTGGTATAAACCATACAAAAAATATGGTGATGTTGTTTTAACTGGTGTATTTTATTCTTTTTATTTATGGAGATTATATAATAGAATTAGTGATATTATTAGAGGAGTTGGCTCTGGTGCTGTTGACGTTATTAATATTAGTGAAGTTCAAGGAGGGAAAAGATAATGATTATTGATTTGTTATTATTAGTTTTACAAGGTGCTTTAAGTATTCTTTTACTTCCTTTAACTGTTGTAAATATTGTTATTGACTTTGTTTCAGGTATTACAGTTTTTGTTAGTTTTTTACAAGTTATTGCTTATATTTTGCCTTGGTCCAATATTTTACCTTTGATTGTTTTAACTATTGGTTTAATTGGATTACGTATTGGTATTGCTATTGTAAAAACTATTTGGGATTTATTGCCATTTGTATAATTTGAAAGGGGGCGATATTATGGCAAAACATTTAATGCAAATATTAATTTATTTGTTTTATATTTATCTTGCATTTATTGAAATTAGTTATTTTTATTTTAAAACAATAAAAAAAGATATTAGATTTGAAAAGGTAGGACTTTTTAAATATTTAGAATGTCCTGTTAAAACTTTAAGGGGGGATTTTGAATAATGACTTATGTTATTTTATTTTTTATGATTTGTAGTTTTTTATTAACTTTAACTCTTGGTGAATTTGTTTTACTTTATTTGATTAGAAAAATGATTATAAAACATAAAATATTGAAAGGGGACTAAGTATGTTTGCTATATTAGTTATTTTGTTTATTGTTGAATGTATAGCATTTTGTTATCTATTTTATAAAATACTTGAAATTAATAAGGATATTGATACATTGTATGAAAATTATAGTAATTCTATTGAAAAAAACATAAAAGAAAACGTTGAAAAAAGAAGGTGTGTTTTAAAATGATGTGGTCAATTATGTGGAATATGATTAAAATGTTAGTTATGTTTTTGAAATATCCGTTTTATGCTCTTATTATTTTAATTGCACTTTTTACTTTTCTTGTTTCAGTAAATGTTGTAATAGGACTTGCACAGGGTAAAAGATTTAAGAAAGGTCAGCATAATGTTGTAAAAAAGAAAAGTTTTTTAAGACGTTTGTTAGTTGATTTTCCTAAACAGTTTACTGATGATTTATTTGAAAAAGACCCTGAATTTTTTAAATATCAAGGTTTGGTTGTTTTTGAAGGTCGTCAAGGTTCTGGAAAAACAATGTCAATGGTTGAATTTATATTACGTATGCAAAAGGAATATCCACTTGCAAAAACAACTACTAATTTTGGTTTAACATCACAAGATAAAGAATTAAAAAATTGGCAGATGTTAATTGATTATAAGAACGATAAGCAAGGTGTTATTGTTGGTATGGACGAATTACAAAATTGGTTTAGTTCTAATGACAGTAAGAACTTTCCGCCAGAAATGTTAGGAATAATAACTCAAAACCGTAAAAATAGACGTATTATTCTTGGTACTTCTCAAAACTTTTATTTACTTGCAAAGGCTATTCGTTCCCAAGCAACGGAAGTGCGTAGGTGTACTACGCTCTTCCGGTTGCTTAACAATTGTTAAGCGTGTTGAACCAATCCTTGATAGTGAAGGAAATGTTCAAGAATGGAAAAATAGGGGTATGTATTTTTTTGTTCATAGTAAAGAATTGAGAAATGCTTATGATACATACAAGGTTATTGAGAATTTAAGAAAAAGTGGATTCAAGGAAAATTCACAAGAAATATCTAATAATACTACTATTGTTTTAAATAGTAAGAAAGGTAAGTAAATTATGGTTGATTTTAAAAGTTATTTAAGATGTAGTGAAGACGAAATGAAAGATACTATTTTGCGATTATATTATAAAGGCTATAGTATTAAATATATTACAAAAAAGTATTATAAATACAAAAATTTAGATTCAAAGCCTATTACTGTTAATGGAGTTAAAATGTATCCTGCTAAAATTTATAGTATGAATTTTTGTAGTTGTTATGTTGTCGGTGTTATTTATGACCATATTCTTAATTGTAATGATTAATGGTCGCGGTGCTGTTTAGAACATTTTTCATTATATATTCGTTTATAGGCGAATTGCTACAGGGGCATTCCCCGATATGCGGGGGCAGAGATTAGAAAACGCAACGCGTTTTCATCTCTGGAGGGGGATAGTCCCCCTAAACCGCCACGCACGAAGTGCGGAAAAGAAAAAAGTACAAAAGAAAAATCCCGCCTATCTAACAAGCGGGATTTTTGGTCATATTTGACCTTTGATTTTTTATAAAAACATTTAATTTTTGCTTATTTTTCAATACTTTGAGTTGGGCGAACACTTTGTTTGGGGGGTCGTGATTTTGTCACCCTATAAATTATTATAAACCAAAAAGTAAAAAATAATAAAAACGAATAAAAAATAAGTAAAAATAAAATAAAAAAAGAGGTGTAAAAATGTATATAAATGAATTGGAACAGAATAATATTATTTATTCTGTTGATAAGATAAGATTAAAAACATTTTTGACCTATTCTGTTTTTACTGAAATTGAATTTAGATTTAAAACTTGTTGGAATAAATATGTAAAAAAATATTGGACAACACCACAATTGAAACAATTTTTTTATAATTACGATATCGAGATAGAGGAAGGGAAGAGTTTTTGGTTTGGTTTTTCTCATAATACAGAACGCCGTTCTTTTTATGAGAATGCCGAATATAATTTTACTATTGAATTCAACCCTAATAAACTAAAAGACGATAAAATAATAAAATATTTATTAAATTTGAGTGGTAAATGGTTCATTAAAAGTTTTGATTTGGCAATGGATTTAAAAGTTAATATAAATGATTTGATAACAGATACATCAGGAAGACAACGTGACGTTATTTTTAGTTATGGCTATGATAACAAAACGATAGTGTCTGGTAAGGGTGATGGCAGGTTGAAAATTTATAATAAAAAAATTGAAAGTAAATTGAATATACAAGGTGAATTAACTAGAGTTGAAATCACAAGGGAGTTAGACGATTATCCAATTGGTAATATGGTTGATTTCAAATTTGGTGATGTTTTTCCAAGTATATATTTAAACGATTATTTGTACAGTTTTAGTGATTATGAAGACAAAACATTATTAGCAATTTTGTTTAGTGTTCAAAATGGATTTCCTATAAAATATTTAACTAAAACTTATAAAAAGAAAATAAAAACACTTTTACAAGGCGGCCATAAGATAAGATTTAATAGTACAACTGCAACGCAAGTTGTAAGGAAAACTATATTTTTTTATTTTATGAATAATCAAAAAGTGAGGTGGAGTTAATGGATAGTGAAATTATGCTAATATTTTTTTTAGGCAATATTTGTGGTATGTTAGGTTTGTTTTCATTTCAAATGTCTATTGGTTTCTTTGATGATGATTTAAAGAAAATTAAAGAACTTATAAAGAATAGGGGGAGAAGTGATGAGTAAAGTATCTAGTAAAATTAATAAAATAAAAAGAAAATTAGATAATATTAGTGGTTTAGAGGATGATTTTATAATTTCTAATATTAATAAATTAGATTTATTTGTTGATTTAATGATTAATGATATAAATAATTATTTAAAAGAAAATCCATTAAATGGTACAATATTTAAAAATAGAGGATAGGCAAAATAGTCTATCTTTTATTTTTTGTTATTGCAAACATTGCACAAAATCAAAGTTTTGCGCAATAAGAGATAGGAACAAAATAATAGAACCCCTTTCAGAGTCCTACCCACAAGTTCTTGTAACCACTAGCCTTAATGGCTTTACTAGCTATTTATTAGCTATCGTTTGACTAACATTATTACTTTATAATTTATTACTTGTAATAATGTTAGTCTAGTACCAGATATTTATTTTTAAAATCAATTTTAAATCAGTTTTATAATTTATCTTTATAATTTTACATCTAAATAATTTTTCTATTTAAAATTTAATTTCATTACTTAATAATTTTTATTTCATATTATATTTTATATGAATTTTCCAAAAATCTTCAAAATGCCTATTTCTCTATATTTGCCGTATTTTACCAACAACAAACTATAAGCCTTAAAAATAAAAACGGCTTAAAATCGATTCTCGTGCGTCGCTTTTTTGAGGTATTTTTG